>DDUX01000053.1:90848-90972 GCA_002345025.1 Candidatus Accumulibacter iunctus
AGCGAGCGAATCTCGTCCATCACCGCCGCCGGCACCACAGCCGCCGCGGCCGGCAGCGCACTGCCTTCGTCCTGCGCCGCCAGCGTGGTCTCCGCCGGCGGTCGCGAGCGCGCCGCCAGCGACG
>DDUX01000130.1:0-667 GCA_002345025.1 Candidatus Accumulibacter iunctus
GGTGGCGCGACTCAAGTCGGTCGAGTCCCTGCGCTCGTGCGCGCCGGGCGAGTGGGGCAAGCTGCTGGGTCTGGATCGGATTCGTGAAGTGCGCACCCTGCGAGATCAGAGTGGGCTCCTGAGTCAGGGCGCTCGCGCCGAGAAATGGAGCGCCGAACTGTGTCGGCGCTGGATGGCGGCGGCGCCGGAACAAGCGGGCGTCCTCTACGTCGATGCGCATGTCCGGGTGTACTACGGCGGGCAGACCGAGTTGCCGCGCCACGACGTCGCGCGCCAGCGACTGTGCCAGCGGGCGACCGCAGATTACTGGGTCAACGCGATCGATGGGCAGCCCTTCTTTCGCGTCACGCAAGCCGTCGACCCCGGCCTGATCAAGGTTCTTGAAGGCGAGATTCTGCCTCGCCTCGAACGCGACATTCCCGATCAACCGAGCGCCGACCTGCTCGCCGCCGACCCGCTACGCCACCGCTTCACCCTGGTCTTCGATCGTGAAGGCTATAGCCCCGGGTTGTTCCCGCGCCTGAAGGCACGTCGCGTGGCCTGTCTCTCCTATCGCAAGTACCCCGGCGACGATTGGTCCCCCGAGGAATTCGTCGAGGCACCGGTCGAGCTGCGCAGCGGCGAGCAGGTCCGCCTGGCGGACTACCAGACGGAAGAAATTCCTGAT
>DDUX01000130.1:962-2602 GCA_002345025.1 Candidatus Accumulibacter iunctus
GGCGCGGCGAAGCCTCGACGGCCGAGTACGCTCGCTGACCAGCAATCTCAGCCGCCGGCTCGCCCAATTCGGCGCGCTCAACCTCGACGAAACGATTGATCCGGCGAAAGTCGAGTCCTTTGTCGCCAAGAAGGCCACTGCCCACGACGAGATCGAACAGCTTCAGGAGGAACTCAAGACCCTCAAGGAACAGCGCAAGGAACCCCCCTCCCATCTCGAGGCCAAGGATTTGCCGGAGCAAAGCCGATTTCGCCGGCTGAGCACCCACAGCAAGCAATTGCTCGACACGCTCAAGATGATCGCCTACCGTGCGGAAACGGCAATGGCCAACGTCCTGGCACCGCTTCTTGCCCGCCCGGACGAGGCGCGCAGCTTGCTACGCGCGATCTACACCACCGAAGCCGACTTGCTGCCCAACCCGCACGCCGGCACACTGACCGTTCGCCTCCACCATCAAGCCAATGCTGTCTCGGACCGCGCCGTCCGCACACTCTGTGACGAGTTGAACGCGACCGAGACCGTCTTCCCACGCTCGAACCTCCGCTTGATCCTCCAACTCGGTACTTCGCAAAATCCGTGAGATCAGGTTGTCTGAATCTGAGCTCGGCCGAGGTGATGGCGCGTTTGAGTCCTTCGTCGGCGCCTTCGAGCGCGACGAGGATGTTGATGCGTTTGGACAGGTCGCCGGGTTTCGGTTAAAGTGGCTTGATGGTTCTGACCTATCTAGTCAGACTTTCAACAAATGGATGGGAGCGACCGATGCAAACCTGGCAAATGCAGACGGCCAAGGCGCAGTTCTCTGATGTGGTCAAACGTGCGGCCGATGAGGGACCACAGGAAATCACCGTGCACGGTCGCCCGGTCGCGGTCGTCATCTCGCGCGAGCTGTTCGATCGTTTGAGCGGCAACAGTGAATCGCTCGTGGACTTCATGGGTCAGTCGCCGCTCTACGGACAGGAGGACATCGACTTCGAACGCGACCGAAGCCTGCCGCGCGAGGTGGACTTTTGAGCTACTTGATCGACACCAACGTCCTGTCCGAACTGCGCCGCAAGCAGCCCGACCCGCAGGTGGTGGCCTGGTTGCAAGCGCGGCCGCCTCAGTCGTTGTTTCTGAGCGTGCTGACACTGGGCGAGATCCGCAAAGGTATCGAGAAAGTGACTGACCTCGGTCGCCAGCAAGCCTTGCTGGACTGGCTGGAAGTGGAACTGCCGAACTACTTCCTGGGTCGCCTGCTCAACATTGACGCGCATACCGCTGACCGCTGGGGACGGCTGATGGCATCGGCAGGGCGGCCGCTGCCTGCAATCGACGGCCTTCTGGCGGCCACCGCGCTGCAGCACGACCTGACGCTGGTCACGCGCAATATCAAGGATTTTGCGGGTCTGCAGGTCAAACTCATCAGCCCTTGGGAGGCATGAAGCGGCGGAGATTGGCGACTTCGCTCTGCGAGCATACCGCGCTTACAGCCATGCCCCAGCGTACCCGTCCTTCCACCGCGTCAACGGTTTGCTGTGCCGGGATGGCGCCCGCCCTTGACCCGGCTCCAGGAAAGTAATTTGCGCGCCCGGTTCTTTGGCGGCGCCAGATTTCCGCGGTTTCTGGCCCCTATTGACACGCCTGGGGCGGTTCACGCGCGG
>DDUX01000078.1:0-6648 GCA_002345025.1 Candidatus Accumulibacter iunctus
CCGCCATCACCCCTCAGCAGAAGGAGCTGTTCGAAACCGTCGCCCTGCCCGAGCCCTCCGCCAGACGCCTGTAGTGCCAATTCGGGAACCGTGAATTGCGCACAAACAATCACTTAGCCGTATTTTTGTCGAACTCGGGCGGCCTGAGCCCAAACGTTGGGTCTCGCAACCACATCCACCGCGACTTCGTTCACCGCACAAATTGTCGATCAATGATCGAATGCAATTACACCCAAGAAGGGGATCTACATGAAGTACTACGACTTGCGAGCTCTGCTTTCCTCTGGCAAGCAGGTATTCACGGTCACGGACCCCTCCCCGTCGTTCCAGGTGGCAAATGTAGGAGATCGTCCGTACATCGAGCCGATGTTCGAAAAGGCGATTTTCGAAACGGAGCGTCCGACGATCATTCTTGTATCCGCAGTCGGTGCTTCTGGCAAGACAGCGCTAGCGCGGCGGATTTCTAATGACCTCCGACTACCGCTTCTTGACTTGGGATTGCACAAGCCAGTCGGTGATAACACTCTCACCGGACTCTTGACTCACTCATTTGACGTCCAGGACATAAGCAATGTCTTTGGTGGCTTGGGGACTGGCAACTACGGAGTCATCATCGACGGTGTTGACGAAGGTCGATCCAAGACCACCGAAAAAGCCTTCGAAGCGTTTCTGGACGATGTAATAAAACTATCGAAGAAGGCGAAAGCAACTACATTCGTATTGCTAGGCCGCACGCAGATTCTCGATGAATCTTGGGTGTATCTTACCGACAAGGGAATCTCTGCGGCGTTGATATCAATATCGCCATTCAACCTTGAGCAAGCAAGACATTACATCGACACCTTTACGGGCGCCGCCGAATCTGCCTACGCTAATCAATATACCACTGCACGGAATATCATTTTAGAAAAGCTCGGAACGGCGTTCGCCGACCACACTGCTGCTAAAAGCCAGGACTTTTTGTCATTTATCGGCTATCCACCAGTACTGGATGCAATCGTAGCGTTGCTTAAAGAGGAGAGGAATTACCACAAACTACTTGAGGCTCTGAGCGATCCAGGCGGTGGGAACGTGGAAGTCGCTCTCCTTGATCGGATAGCTCGCTACATCCTGAATAGAGAGCGGGAAGAGAAGGTCATCCCGAATATCATCAAGCCACTGATTGAAGACGCGCCGCGCCACCTCAAGGATCGGGTAACTTCAAGCATCTTCTCCATCGAAGAACAGTGCCAAAGGCTAATTGCTCATTGCCTTGGAAAACGACTGAGACTGTCCTCTATTGGAGAGCCGGCGCTCGACGAGCACTACGAAGATCAACTTTCATCGTGGTTGCCTGAGCATCCTTTTGTTTCGGGATCCGAATTCCGCAATGCCGTATTCGAAGCGCTGGCAGTCGCGACCGCGATGTGTGACGGAAAGGCGCGTCTCGCACCGTTGGTCGATCAGTATCTTGCAACGCACAAGCACAGCTACCACTTGGTGTACATGCTCGACATTGCTTCCAAAGATCGCCAACTGCCAATCAATGCTGTTGGTCCTTTGTTCGCAGCGGCAATGGAGTTTCAGTCGGCGTTCTCACAAGTTGAACTTCACCTTGATGGCACCGCGTGGTCGGAAGATCCCGATGACAGCACTGGAAGCGGCAAGGCTGACATCGCGATCGATATCGATGTTCTCATGGGGCCACTTGCCTCAACCGAACCCAAATCATTTTCCTTCACCGGTCAGGTTACATCGGCCGATACCATTCAGCTCGGTTCGCGCTTAAGCTCGACCTTCGTGTCAGTCCCGTGTTCCATTGGAATCGGCGGCACTCAAGAGCTTGAACTGACCTCGCCGGTTGAAATATCGGCGCGTTCGATTGCGGTCGACGCGAGGTCGCTGATCGTGAGAACGGCCCCTCAACAGAAAGCAGAACCCCAGCCAGTGCTTTTTGATGCTCAGCGCTTGGCATCTCGCTTGGAATCGATCACGACCAACGGCATACCTCTGACCTTTTCGCTTGCGACGCTGGACGATGTTCGGTACCCGGCGGTTCAATACTCCGAGAAATCTTCCGAACCTCCTGCAGATCCTTTACTCAGACAGAAGTATTTTCGACTCAAGCGGATACTGTTGGAGTTTCGTTCACACAGCAAAGGATCTCTCGCAAAGTACCGCCACAAGATCGAGCATGAGCGAGTTCTGAAGAATAGAACAGGAGCAGCCGTGCTCGAGAAGCTCGTTGCAGACGGAATACTCAAGCTTAGCGGAGTCATGTATCACCTCGAACCAGATAATCTCAGTAAACACATCGGAATCTCGTGGCTCGATTTGAGAAAGGGGCGAATGGCCACCTCCTTGACCGACTATCTCAGATCGATTCCTTGAAACAAAAAAACCCACGGTAGGATTAATAAACCGAATCAAAAGGTAGAGAGCAAAAAAAAGGAGCGAAATAGGCAGAGAAATAGGGGACAGACCACGTTTTCCGAGCCAGCGAATAATGCGGGGCAAACCACGGTTTTCTGAAGGAGAGTTGAATTCATGAAGCGCAAGATATACGTTGAGACCTCCGTCATGAAAATCAAACGCATAAAATCAAAGGGGCCAGGGTCGGATTAAATGCAAAGTAATACCCCAACTCGGCGCTCCAAAGGGACGCTGCGCGAAAAAGCCGCGCAGCGTCCCTGAGCTTTGACGTTCGGGGTGCTCCGCGATGCACCACTTGTGCAAAGCCATATTCGTTTTCACGGGAGGGGGAAGCTATGATTCATAAGCTCGTAGTTCTAGCTGTCGTAAGCACGCTTTGCTTACCGGTGTTGGCTGAAAACAATGCGCCTCCGCTAAAGAAAGTCGAGGCATTACGACAGCAGGGGTATTCAGTAAGAACAATCACGCCAATCTTCAGCCAACTGGTGACGTTTTCATTTCCCAAAGGATTCGTGCCCGCGTTCGAGGACGCAAAAGATGGCCAGTACATTCAAGAGTCTGTCCTCGAAGGAGAGAGTTTAAAGAAGTGGTCTCAAATGGTAACGATCACTGGAGCAAAGGGTCTTGCATCAAATCCGAACCTAACCCCGGCAGGGTTTGCTGGCGGAATGGCTGGCGGTTTCCAACGCACGTGTCCAGACTCATACACCGCCACTGGCCTTGGTGAAATGAAATTTGGCAACCATGACGGATTTGTCGCCGTCGTAAGTTGCGGAGTCGCAAATCCAGTCGGAGAGTCTTATAGCGAATCCATGCTCCTGATCGTTATCAAAGGCGAGCGTGACTACTACACCATCCAGTGGGCTGAGCGAGGTGAGGCATCGAAGACTCCGATCAAGTTCGACAATGCCAAATGGGCTGAAAGATTGAAGAGACTTACCCCTATCAAGTTATGCCCTATTGTCCCAGGGGAGCGGGCTCCCTACCCCAGTTGCGCCAACCGCACCTAATGTCTCCGCACCCCAACCCTGCGGTGCAGGGGACGCTGCGCGCTGAAGCCGCGCCGGTGACCTCCACGTTGGGCAATGCTCTCAAGCTAACAGAACATGGTCATACCGATCCCTTGTAGGCGTGTGACAAATGAGGTTTTTTGGTGAAGTCTCTTGGGTATGATCGGTTTGGCTTGATCTGGACGAGATTCTTGATGAGTTGGTTGAAGACGGAGGCGACATTGTCGAGAGCATCGAGGCCTTGGAGAAGCCAGCGGCCGAGGGTGCGCTTGATGCGAGAGAAGGTGTCGCCGCGGTTGATGAAGTAGCGAGCACGGGTGTTGGGATCGAGGGCTTCGCTGGCGGCATGGACGGCCAAGGCGTTGAGGTTGTCGCAGAGGACTTTTGCGCCGAAGTCTTGTTGTGCCGCCAGCCAGGACATGCCTGACAAGTGCTCCAGGGCCAGACGGTGCTTGATCCGGCGGAATGCCTCCTCAATTCTCCATCGGGAGTGATACAGTGCCCCGAATTGGTGAGCGGGGTAGGCGTCGAGATCCAGGAGCGAGGTCACGAGGACACGCACCTTTTGGCCGAACACTTGGCGAATGAGGCGCACTTTGCAGGGCGTTGCGGCGATTTCGTAGTCGAGCGCATCCTGTTTGCAAGGGGCGGGCAGGGTCACGATCTGCTCGGCGAGGCCGGATCGACGGAAGGCTCGAATGGCGCCGAAATTAAGGCTGTCCGCTCGCATGCAGAAGTGGCGTCCTCGCTGCGTCAAGGCGGCGAAGAGCCAGTAGGCTGGGTAACCGCGATCAAGCACCAGGATGTCGTTGTGGCGCAGTTTGTCGAGGTGCTCGAAGAGCATCTGGCGCTCGCCGACCTCGGGAAAATACAACTTGGCGGCGAGGGTCATTTCGATCCCTGGCAGGTAAAGCGCGAAGCCGATGGCATCGACCACGTGGCGAGCGAACGGCTTGCCGTCACGGGTCTTGCCGAACAGGGTCAGGCGCAGGGCCGTAGCATCGCCGGCAACCACGCGCAGCCCGTTCCACAATGGAAAGCCGAACTGCTCATCGACCAGAGTGAGGAACTGATCGTTGAGCAGTCCGAAAGCGGTGGCCGACACCTGCTTCCGGGCTTGGGCAAAGGCCTGCGCGGAGACTTTTCGCAGCAGGTCGGCGCGGTTCGCCAGATTGGCGAAGAACGCGTCCAGTTCAGACTGCACTTTCGAGGTGTATCCGCCGAGCAGGCAGGCCATCAGGCGGGCAAAACTGAGAACGCCGGTCCGCGAAAAGGCTTTCTCCGAAAGCCGAGCTTGAAGGAAAAACGCTTGAGAAACAAGATGCTTGGAGAACGAGTCAACGACGTTGACATAAAGATCGCAGAATATAAAATTTTACATCCATATCAAGGGGATACCTACTTTGCCCTGTGCTCGACTAGCGCGCAAGCGGCTTCTCAGTCGGCCTATCGATTTATGCGTATTGGGTGTTAGGTTGAGAGCATTGCCACGTTGGGCCCCTTGGATGCTGACTGAGACTACACCGCGCGGTGTCGCTTGACGTACTGCTGCAGCGCCTCATTCATGCGCGTCTGCCAGCCTTCGCCGGTTGATTTGAAGTATTCAACTACTTCGGCGCTGTATCGAACCGTTACCGCCACCTTTGTCGGGAGTTTCTGCGGCCCTCGCTGGCCGGGGAGTCGAACCTTTCCCTTGGCCCAGTACTTGGCCACGGCTTCAGCATCGTTGGGGTCGTATGGGCATTCCGAGTCCTTCACCTTCTCAGGCGCTGCAGCAATTGCGGCAGCGATCTGCTCTTTGCTAAAGCTCGATGGCTTTGAAGTACGCACGCGTTTCATGTTTATCACCGTAACGGCAGGAAATCACTCGGGCGCTATCATCGCGCTCCGTCCAAACCAGGAAGACCACCCGATCACGAAACCATCCCAGGCTTCGCAGCCGCTGTTCGCCATACTTGTCGCCTTCGTCTTCCACCGTGACCATCGGGGCGTCAAATACGCAATCCACTTCGGCCAAGTCGATGCCGTGTGCTTTGAGATTCTTTTTGCGCTTGCTCTGATCCCAGGTGATCATGTGCTTATTGTAGTTACACAAAGCTCCTGATGTCCAGTTGTTTCTTGCCCAGTGGTCCAACGAACAAGGTTAGATCGCGCGAAGCCACGATCTGATCCGCCATCACGGCGCCACAGCACGCGCGAAGCATCGCTGGCCGCTCCTTGCGCGCTGGCTTGAAGCGGTTCGGATCGAACTTCAGCAAGAGGTGCAGCAAGGCGATCAGGCGCTTGCAGTTGGCGTGCAGGAAGCCGAAGTTGCGTGCGCGGCGAAAGCCCTTGGTCAGCACGTGCTGGCGAATCAACCAGAGGAAATCGACACCGCTGAGCGTGCGCCTTTCCGACTTGCCGGTTTCCGCGTTGCGCTAGCGGAAGCTCACCCGGCCATTCTCGCAGGCGAAGATATCCTGTTCTCGTATGATGCCCCGGTAGAGGTAACGACCGACGGTGATCAGGGCCTTCTCGCCGCTGCCACCCGATTGGCAATGCGCTACCCATCGAAGACGACGTCGGCGTGCGCCGCGGCGAGTCCGCGCCACTCGGTCGGCAGCGTGAAGGTGAGCAGAAAATGGTCGGCCGGAACCAGGCGCTGCATCTGACGCTCCAGCCATTGCTGGCTCTCGTGGTGCTGGCAGTGCGGGCAAAGGCGATGGCCGCAGGATGCGTGAAGAAGAAGACGCGGCAACTGAGCACCTGCGTCGCCAGAAAGATCCGCTCGGTCTCCTCGAACGTGATGATGTCCGGCAAGCGCTGTGTGCGCGGCGCTTTGATCAGACCGGGTGCCACCCAGGGCTTTTTCAGCACGTGCCCGTAGTGGAACTTGAGCCCGTACAGATCGAGCTTGACCGAACTCCAGGAGTGCGTCTCGCGCAGATCGGTGAAGTAATCCACCAGGTCGGCCTCGCTCAGATCGCCGATCTGATGATCGAAGGAGTCTCCCACCCGGCGGATGGCGCGCGCATACGCCTCGATCGTCTTCGGCTGCAAGCCCTTGAGCTTCAGGTGCTTCAGGTGCAGTTCGTAGTTCCGGTCAAAATCGCTGGCTGCGACAGCTGACATGTCTTCCATCTTGCGGTAACCTCGCTTTCGTCATCAATATCCCGCGGCTGAGGGGCGAGTGGGCGAGGTCACATCTTGACTTCAGCACGACTGCAGCGCCGCAGTTTCCTCCGCG
>DDUX01000078.1:6976-29337 GCA_002345025.1 Candidatus Accumulibacter iunctus
TGGCTCGGCCGTTAGCCGCGAGGAGAGGCCATGGCCCCTACCGTTGTCCGCGACGGTTCGTATAGGCTCTTCTTCTTTTCACGCGAAGAGCCGAGAATGCACATCCATGTGGCCCACCCACATGGGGAGGCCAAGTTCTGGTTGCAACCGAGTCTGGCGCTGGCCAACCACACTGGCCTGTCCAAGCAGGAACTGGCCTACGCTGAGCGCGTCGTCGCTCGCCACCTTGAGGAGATCATCGATGCCTGGCACGAACATTTCGGCGGCTGAAGTCACCCACGTCTCCATACACGGTTTCTGGCTGCTTCTTGGCGATGAAGAGCTTCTCTTGCCGTTCTCTGAATTTCCTTGGTTCCGGCAGGCCACCATCGAGCAACTGACCACCATCGAATGGCCAAGCCCGGATCATCTGTATTGGCCACTGCTGGATGTGGATTTGTCCGTTGCGTCCATCCGACGCCCGGAAGATTTCCCGCTCGTCTCGGCAGTATCGGCTAACCCTGCGCTCCAGCCGGACGCGCCGCAAGCAGAGCGCCGCTGAGCTTCGCGCATTCGCGCATTTCGGTGACAGTATACTCAAATCCGGGTCACGCCGACCCTCTGGCCCGTCGGCGGCTTCGGCAGCCGGGCGGGCGCCGGTGCCGTACCGTTGGGAGTCGCCGCATCGTGCGTCAAGCCTGAACTTCCGGCCCAAGGCAAGGCTCTCACTTCCGGGAGCCGGCGGTACGCGCCGACGCTCGGCGGCGACTCCGACTGCGGCGACGGCGAAGTTGGGCCAGGGGACCGGCCAATTGCCGCGTCACGCTGACTTCGCGCTGCCTGCGGCTGCGGCCAGCGCGTCGGCGCCACCGGCGGAGCTTCACTGACGGATTCCTGAGTTTCCCGAGAGGCACAGCGAGCCCATGAAATCCCTGCAGGAACTCTACCGCATCGGCCTCGGCCCTTCGAGGAGCCACACCATGGGACCGCGCTTTGCCGCGACGGCGTTCAGCGCCGCCAACCCGACGGCGGCACGTCTGCGCGTCACGCTCTACGGCACGCTTGCGGCCACCGGTCGGGGCCATCTCACCGATCTGGCGGTCAGCGCGCCGTTCTCGCCGACACCGGTCGATATCGTCTGGCTGCCCGCCCTGTCGCTGCCGCGCCACCCCAATGGGATGCAGTTCGAGGCACTCGACGCCAGCGGCCGCGTCCTGGCGGCGCGCGTCGTTTACTCCGTTGGCGGCGGAGCCCTGCTCGACGAGGACGGGCAGCCCGACGGCGGCGGCGAGGTCTATCCGCATGCCGGCATGGACGCGGTTCTCGACGAGACCGAACGCGAAGGCCTGCGCATCTGGGAGATCGTCGACCGCCACGAAGGGCCGGCGATCTGGTCTCACCTGGCCAGCGTCTGGAGGAGCATGCAGCAGACGATCGCAACCGGCCTGAACGCGGAAGGACGTCTGCCCGGGACGCTGCACGTGCCACGCAAGGCTTCGGCCTATCACGCCCGCGCGCAGAGCCTCTCGGGCTACTTCGGCCAGACCGCTCTGCAGTTCGCCTACGCACTGGCGGTGTCGGAAGAGAATGCCGCCGGCGGCGAGGTGGTGACGGCGCCGACCTGCGGTGCCTGCGGCGTGTTGCCCGCGGTCCTCTTCTTCCTGCAACAGAATGCGCGGCTACCGGACGAGAAGATTCACCGCGCGCTGGCGACGGCGGGGATGATCGGCAACATCGTCAAGCGCAACGCGTCGATCTCGGGGGCCGAAGTCGGCTGCCAGGGCGAGGTCGGAACGGCCTGCGCGATGGCGGCCGGCGCCGCCGCGCAACTCCTGGGGGGTTCGGTACGACAGATCGAGTATGCGGCGGAGATGGGACTGGAACATCATCTCGGCCTGACCTGCGACCCGATCGGCGGCTATGTGCAGATTCCCTGCATCGAACGCAATGCCATCGCCGCCGTCCGCGCTGTCGACTGCGCGGCCTACGCCCTGCTCTCGGACGGCCACCACATCCTCTCCTTCGACGAGGTGGTGCGCACGATGTGGGAGACGGGCTGCGATCTGAAGGCGGGTTACCGGGAGACGGCGCGCGGCGGTCTCGCCAGAATCCATGCCCTGCGCGGGCAGGGTGCCAGCGGCTTTCAGGGCATGGGGAGTTGAGGATCGCGCCGCCGCGGTGGGTGACAAGCTGCGATCCGCTTCCCGGCCTGCGCTCCGTTGCCGCGGTCGGGCGGCATCGTCGCCCGCTCGCGGTGCAGAGAATCCGGCAACCACACGCGAGCTGCCGTCACTGCCTCGATCGCCCGCCAAGCAGGACGGGCTGCAACCGCGTCGCCGCACGGTTCACAGTCAGGGGCAGGTAGCCGATCGCAGGCGCGGCCGGCTGCCAGCGAATCGGCGCCTGGACACGGCTGCCGCTCCGCAGAGACGCTTGCTGTGAACGAAGTGCGCAAGGCTTCGCATCGAGTTAAGTATACTGTCCCCGAAACCCCAGGCACTCGGCGTCGTGACACCAGACTCCCAGCCCTTTCCGCCGCCACTCGCTCTCGCCGAAGACGAAGGGTTCGCATGTGGCACCCCGCGGTACCACGCGGTGAATGTGTTCCTTTTCCGGGACGAGCGGACCGACGATGCCGGGCGCCATCGTCAGCGGCTCGATGCGTGCGTCCAGTGGCGGATTGATGAAGGCCGGCACGGAAACCCGGTCGCGTGTCGTCGGACTGATCACCCGGTGCGGTGCCGCCCGGAAGTAACCCCGGCTGAGGATTTCGAGCAATTCGCCGACATTGACCGCCAGGATCCCGGGTTGAGGCGGCACTGGCCACCAATCGCCGTTCCGGTCCTGAACTTCGAGGCCGCCGGTCGAATCCTGCAAGAGGATGGTGATCCAGCTCCAGTCGCAATGCGCGGCGACGCCGCTGCGCGGGGCCCCGCCCGGACGCGCGTGGTAGCAAATGAGCTTCAGCAGCAGATACGGTGGCTCGGCGGACAGGCTTTCAGCATGCCGGTCCGGCAGACCCAGGCTTTCGCCCAGAGCAGCCAGAAGGCGGAATCCCAGCACCTGAACCGCTTCCATATACTGCAACACTGTGGCGGCAAACGCCGCGTCGGGCCAGGGATTGGCTCCGGCCAGGCGGTAGTGGTCCGGCCTGCCTTCCGACCAGGCCCCTTCTGGCCACTCGGCCGCGAAATGCAGCTGCTCACGCCAGTCGCGGCTGTTGTTCATCTGCGAGAAGCCACGATGATTTGCGAAATGCCGGATGTGCAGGCGCTCCTTTTCCGCCGCCGTTTGGCAAAAGAACTTTTCCGCATCGGCGAGGACCGCTGTCCACAGGGCAGCGGGAATCCCGTGGTTCTTCAGCAGCAGAAAACCCGCGTCGCGGCACGCTGCGCCGATCCCGCGCACGAAAGCCGCGCGCCCGGTTCCGCCCGCGGCAAGCCCCGATGCATCAAGAGTGACTGGAAACGCCATCGGCCGGCAGCTCGAAATGCGGATCGAAAATCAACCGATCGTCAAACCGGAAACGCTCGCGCAGCTCGTGCTCCTCCCAGGTGAGGGCAGCCTTGAGAAGTGTGCGCACGACTTCGTCCGGTGTCGCTTGGCGCTCGATCAGCCAGCGGCGCCCGAGCATCGGCTCCCTTGCGCCGCTCTGGTGGTTGCATTCAGCCTTGCTGATGCGCACGCTCAGATGTCCGGCAATGGCCTCCGGGATGAACGAATAGCCCGGAACGGATACCCGCCGCAGCACGGCGGCGAGCTTGTCGAGGCTGAGCTCGCTTGCCGCCTGCCGCGCCAGATGGATCGCGAATGCCGTGGCATCGGCCACGGTAGCGAATACCTCTACGCCGTGCTTTTCTGCCATGGCCCGCAGGAAGACGCGGCCGCGGTTGATATCGTCGATCTCCCGGGGCGCCAGGGTTCTGCCATGCAACACCGCGTTCTCGGGCAGATCAGTCAGCGCCAGCGCCAGTTTCCCTGATTCGCCGATGCGGTAGGCGCATTCCGCCACGCTGGCTACGCCACAGGTTGCTTCGTTGACGACGAACAGCCAGACATCGGCGGCGGACCGGGCTTCCATTTCGGCGTACTGATGGGCTGGTGTCCACTCGCCGTCGGCAAGTTGCGGATTGTAAAAGGTGACACCGGCGTCACGGAGCAGCGGGATGGCGACATCCGCCCGCCAACTGGTCGTTCCGCAAGCGCCACCAAGAAAAACCTGTACCGGCATGTTGAACCTTTCGCTGACCGTATGCCCTACCTCGCCGACGAGGTGCCGGTCGACCGCCGCGCCGCCGGCTTCGACGCCACCGGCGCGACGCGACGCAGACCACTGCCGGGCGGTTGCGCGAACGGCACCAGGTGCTTCCGGCCGTTGCCGATCAGGTCGGCGCGGCCCATCTGGCGCAGTGTTTCGCGCAGCAGCGGCCAGTTGTCGGGGTCGTGGTAGCGCAGGAAAGCCTTGTGCAGGCGGCGCTGACGGGCGCCGCGGGCAGTGTCGACGGTGTCGGAGGCGCGGCCCACCTTGTGCAGCGGGTTGCGGCGGCTGTGATACATGGCGGTGGCGAGCGCCATCGGCGTCGGCAGGAAGGTCTGCACCTGATCGAGGCGGAAGTTGTTGCGCTTCAGCCAGAGGGCGAGGTTGAGCATGTCCGCGTCGGTGGTCCCCGGATGCGCGGCGATGAAGTAGGGAATCAGGTACTGCTCCTTGCCCGCTTCCTTCGAGAACTTCTCGAACATCTGCCGGAACTGCTCGTAGGAACTCATCCCCGGCTTCATCATGTGCGCCAGCGGTCCCTCCTCGGTGTGTTCCGGGGCGATCTTCAGGTAGCCGCCGACATGGTGCCGCACGAGTTCGCGGACGTATTCGGGGTCGCGCACGGCGAGGTCGTAACGCAGGCCGGAGCTGATCAGCACCTTCTTCACGCCGGGCAGCGCCCGCGCCTTGCGGTAGAGCTGCAGCAGCGGCGTGTGGTCGGTGTCGAGGTTTTCGCAGATGCCGGGGAAGACGCACGACAGGCGGCGGCAGGACGACTCGATCTGTCGGTCCTTGCACGCCAGGCGGTACATGTTCGCCGTCGGCCCGCCGAGATCGGAGATGATGCCGGTGAAACCCGGCGTGCGGTCGCGGATCTCCTCGATCTCGTGCAGGATCGACTGCTCCGAGCGGCTCTGGATGATCCTCCCTTCGTGCTCGGTGATCGAGCAGAAGGTGCAGCCGCCGAAGCAGCCGCGCATGATGTTGACCGAGAAGCGGATCATCTCGAAGGCCGGAATCTTCGCCTCGCCGTACGCGGGATGCGGCCGGCGCTGGAAGGGCGCGGCGAAGACGCCGTCCATCTCGGCGGTGGTGAGCGGAATCGGCGGCGGGTTGAGCCAGACGTCGCGCTCCCCGTGCGCCTGCACCAGCGCGCGCGCGTTGCCCGGGTTCGATTCGAGATGGAAGACGCGCGAGGCGTGCGCATAGAGCACCGGGTCGGCCGCAACCTGCTCGTACGACGGCAGGCGGATCGCCGTCTGCGCGCGCGCGAGCTTCGGCATGCGCGCGTAGGACTGCAGGTGGAGCTGGACGACCTGGCCGGCTGCCGGGGCCGATCGGGCTGCCCCCTTGCCGGCACCGTCGGCGCAGGCGGCGCCATCGGCAGCCGATGCGGTCATGGCGTAGGGATCGGCGTGGCGGATCAGCACCCCGGGTGTATCGACGGTCGTCGAGTCGATCTCGCTCCAGCCCTCGCCCGGCAGCCAGCCACGCGGCGCCATGAAGGCGCTGCCGCGCAGGTCGCGGATGTCGCCGATCTTCTCGCCGGCGGCGAGACGGTGCGAAAGTTCGACGACCGCCCGCTCGGCGTTGCCAAAGAGCAGCAGGTCGGCCTTCGAATCGGGCAGCACCGAGCGCCGCACCTTGTCCGACCAGTAGTCGTAGTGCGCGATTCGCCGCAGGCTGGCCTCGATCGAGCCGATGACGACGTTGCTGCCGGGAAAGGCCTCGCGGCAGCGCTGCGCATAGACGACCAGCGCGCGGTCCGGCCGCCGGTTGGCTTCGCCGTGCGGCGTGTAGGCGTCGTCGGAACGTGGCTTGCGGTCGGCGGTGTAGCGGTTGACCATCGAATCCATGTTGCCGGCGGTAACGCCAAAGAACAGGTTCGGCCTGCCGAGGGCGCGGAAGGCGGTCGCCGACAGCCAGTCGGGCTGGCTGATGATGCCGACGCGGAACCCCTGCGCCTCGAGCAGGCGGCCGATCAGCGCCATGCCGAAGCTCGGATGGTCGATGTAGGCGTCGCCGGTAACGAGGATGATGTCGCACGAATCCCAGCCGAGCGCGTCCATCTCGCTGCGCGACATCGGCAGGAATGGCGCGATGCCGAAACGGCTGGCCCAGTGCTTGCGCCAGGAGAAGAGGCTGCGCGGGGCAGCGGCGGTGACTGCTGCGGGCTGAGGGTTCATGGTGCGGCGATTCTACAGCAAGCGCCGGCGCGCGCCGGCAGAACCCGCCGCGCCCGCAAGCAACGGCGGTGATCGGCGGCAGCGGCAGTGACCGCCGGCGCTGCGGTGAAGACGGCCGACGGCGCCCTTCAGCCGCAGCTCAGCGGCCATCCCGGGCGCGGATCGCCGCCGCGATGTCGCGCGCGAGCGCGGCAATCGCCCGGCTGTGCGCTGCCGCCAGCGCGTCGTAGTCGCCGCCCTCGCCTGCCGGCACCGCTTCACGCAGCGTGCTGCGGCCGCTCGTCGCCGTGCCGCCGGCCGCCGTGCTGCGGACCACCCAGACGGCGTCGAGGACGCTCCCCTGGCCGCGGACCGAGTCGAAGCGCTGGATATCGACACTGACCCGGTACGCCGGGTCGAAGCTCTCGGCCAGCGGCCCGCTGACGACTCGCGGCGTACCGAGCAGGTTCGCCAGGTCTTCCGCCAGCGTGCGTGCAATGCTGCTGGAAAGCGGCGCCGCCCAGCGATTGAACTCGTCGACGAACACCCGGTTGGCACCCTTGTGGACGACGAACTGTGGCCGGTCCACCGCTGCCGGCACGGCGACGCTGTCGACCGCCACGGCGACGCTCAACGGCGGACTCGCCGTGTCGGGAACGGCCGTCGCCGCCAGCGCGTAGAAGCGGGCCGGCGGCGACGCGCAACCCGCCAGCGACAGGGCCAGAACCAGGCCGACGATTCCTGCTGCACGCGCTCCGATCATTCCTGTGTCTCCTCGCTCTTGCCCCGCAGCAGCGCCTCCGGATGACGCTCGAGATAGTCGGCCAGGACACGGATCGACTGCGCCGCGCGCTTGACCTCGACGACGGTGGCCTGCAGCTCGGACATCAGCTGCGAGTCCGGAGCAACCGCCTTGCCGGCACCGGCGAAGGTGCGCTCGGCCGCCACCAGCGTGCGCCGCGTCTCGGCGATGGTGCTCGTCAGCTCCGGCGTCAGCTCGCCATCCCAGCGCTTCACCAGCGCATCGACGTCCTGCAGGGTCTTCGCCAGCGTTGCCAGCGACTGCTGCAGATCCTTGCCGATCGCCTCGAAGGGCAGTGCCTCGACCTTCGCCAGGATGCTCGTCAGGCGCGCCTCGATGTCGGTGAAACTGCCCTTGACCGACGGGAAGACCGGCGGATCGCTGTGCCAGTCGATCTTCGCCTTCGGTGCCTGCGGCACGTAGGTCAGCGCGACGTAGAGCTGGCCGGTGAGCAGGCTGCCAGGCTGCAACTGCGCCCGCAAGCCGCGTGCCACCAGCCCGTCCATCAACGCGTGCCGCACCGCCGGGGTGAGTGCCTTGCTGCCGCCAGTGAGCACCTGCGGATCGGCAAGTACGTCGATGAAGCGCTGCGGATACGCCGCCACCAGCACGCGTGCGCGCACCGAGACATCCTTCTTCCGCCGATCCGCTACCAGCCGGACCGAAACGACCTCGCCGATCGGCATGCCGAGGAAGGTCATCGGCGCACCGACCGCCAGCCCGCGCACCGACTCGTCGAAGTGCAGGACATAGTGGATCGAGCCGCGCTCCGGCGCCTTCATTGCCGCCACCTGGTCGCCGAAGAGCTCGAAGGCGGTGTCGGCCGCCGCCGGCTCGGCATCGGCGTTGTCCGCCGGCGTATCGAAGGCCAGACCGCCAATCAGGATCGAGGTCAGCGACTCGGTCCGCACCTCGAGGCCGTTGGCGTTGAGCGAGACGTCGAGTCCGCTCGCCTGCCAGAAGCGCGTCTCGTTCTTGACGTAACGATCGTAGGGCGCGTTGATGAAGACCCGGATCGTCAGCCCGCGGCCATCGTCATTGAGCTGGTACGACGCCACCTGGCCGACCTGCAGGCGCCGGAAGTAGATTGGCGTGCCGAAACCGAGCGAGCCGAGGTTGGCCGCGGTCAGCCGGAAATAGCGCCCTGGCGCATTGGCGGCGACGACCGGCGGCACCGCCAGCGCCGTGAACGAGCGCACCCGCTCGCTGCCCGTGCCGATCTGCATGCCGATGTACGACCCCGAAAGCAGGGTTCCGAGGCCGCTGACGCCGCCGGCCGCGATACGCGCACTGACGACCCAGAAGGCCGTGCCGTCGACCAGCCAGTCGCGCGCCGCCGGTGTCATCTGCACGCTGGCGAGAATCCGTTGCCGATCCGGCGCGACGCGCAGCGATTCGATGCGGCCGACGTCGACACCGTTGTACTTCACCGTCGTCTTGCCGGCCTCGAGCCCGTCGGCCGATGCGAAGCTGATCTCGATCGTCGGTCCCTCGGCGAGCAGCTTCTGCACAGCGATCCAGCCGCCGAGCAGGGCAGCGATGATCGGGATGATCCACACCGCCGACAGGCGGCTGCGCTTGCGCGCCGTCACCTCCGCCAGCGGCAGCTCGGCAGCCTGCGGCGCCGCCTCTCGTTCAGCCATCTCCGTGCCTCTCCTGTTGCGGCAGATCCCAGATCAGCCGCGGGTCGAAACTGTTCACCGCCAGCATCGTCACGACGACGACGCCGGCGAAGAAGATGACGCCTGCGCCCGGCTCGACCCACATCAGCGGCCGCAACTGGATCAGCGCGACGACGAAGGTGTCGACGAAGACGTCGAGCATCGACCAGCGGCCGATGAACTTCAGCAGGCGATACAGGCGGACGCGCTGCCCGTTCGACCGCACCGAACCGCGCTGCACCGTCAGCAGCAGGTAGGCGAGCGCGATCAGCTTACCGAGCGGGATGGTGACGCTGGCGACGAAGACGACGATCGCCAGTGGCCACGACGTCGGCGACCAGAGTTCGACGACGCCCTGCATGATCGTGTCGCTGACGGCGCCGAGCGGCGTGTTGGTGGTCATCACCGGCAGCAGGTTGGCGGGAACGTAGAGCACCAGCGCGGTGATCGCCAGCGCCCAGCTGCGCTCGATGCTCGCCGGCCGCCGGCTGTGCAGCCGCTCGCCGCAGCGCGGACAGTGGTCGACGCCGCCGGCCGCCGGCAGCCGGACGACGAGGCCGCAGGCCTCGCAACCGGCGAGCCCGAGCGAGCGCGCGCTGACGAACCCGGCAGTCCTCATCGCAGCCCCCTGGCGACGCCGCCTTGGTCGCTGCCGGCGGCCCATTCGATCCGCTCCCAGGCGAGACGCGGATCGAAGGTCGCCGCCATCGCCGCCAGCAGGAAGACCAGTGAACCGAGGACGAACAGCGCCAGCCCGGGAATGACCGTTGCCAGCTCGGCGATCTTGATCAGCGCGACGAGCACGCCGAGCAGCATGATCTCGATCATGCTCCATTCGCGGACGAACTCGTAGCCATGCAACAGCGTCGCCACCCAGTGCGGCGCCGGCGGCCGGCGAACGGCCAGCACCACCAGCAGCAGGCAGGCAATCTGGAGTGCCGGCGCGATGACGGCGGCGAAGAGGACGAGCATCGCCACCACCTGGGTGCCCTCGCGCCACATCGCGACGACGCCGCCGACGACGGTCGTGAACGCCTCGCGGCCGGCAACCGAGAGGCCGAGCATCGGCACCACGTTGGCAATCAGCAGCAGGATGGCGGCGGCCAGCGCCAGCGCCAGCGTCCGCTCGAGCGAGTCCGGCTTGTGTCGCCAGAGCGGCGCCCGGCAGCGCGCGCAGCGCGCCGTTTGGCGCAGCGGCACCAGCGGCAGCCGCTGCAGCAGGTCGCAGTCGGGGCAGGCCACGAGTCCGCGGTCGGCGACCGCGGCATCAGCGACGGCGGCCCCGGTCGTCGCCGGCCGGCCCGCGTGCGCCATCAGTCCGCTCTCCCGCTGGTCGTCATGGCGCCAGTTGCTGCAGGACGGCGCGCAGCGGTGCATCGGAAACACCGATCACCCCGTGATAGGGCTGATCCATCTCGAGGATCAGGAAGATCGCTGCCGCGATCGACAGCGCCACCAGCAGGTTGACCGCCATGATCGTCCGGCTGACCGCTGCGAAGAGGTTGATGCCGAAGCAGATGATCACCAGCCAGAGGAGCAGCACGGTGAGCAGCGGGATCGTCGTCGTGCTGCTGCTCTGGCTGCTCACGACACCGCCTGCCTGCGCCAGATTGCCGGTGAGCTGCAGCGCCCGCGCCAGTGCCACCTGCTCTGCCGTACCGGCTGGCGACAGCGCGCGCAGCATCTTCTCCAGCTCGTGGCAGCCACGGCCACCGCTCTCCGGCAACGCGCGATGCTCCCACAGGCGGGCGATCTCGGCCGAAACCAGCGCGTGCAAACGGGCACGCGCCGGGTCGCCTGCCGGACCGAGTTCGCGCAGGTTGGCGTCGAGTTGCATGATCTGTGCCGCCGCCGCCTCGATCTCGCGTGAAACGGCGTCGAAAGACTGCATCTTCGAGGAAATGATCAGGCTCATCAGCAGCGCCGCCAGTGTTGACAGGAAGCCGATACCGATGCGCACCATCCATTTGGTGTCCTCGTCGAGATGGCGGCCGGGCAGCCGGTCGCGCAGGAGGGTGCCGGCGAGCGCACCGCCGAGCACCGCCAGCGCAACGAGGGGAGCGATGACGAAGGGGTTCATCTGCCGCAGCGCCGGCGCTGCGGGCGGACACCCCGCAGGGTGCGGTGGATCATCGTCTGGTCATGGCTGGTCACGCGCTCTCCTTCTCGCAGCCTGGCGCACCGGCAGTGGCTGCCGCCGGCCGGCGCCTGCCCGGCAGTCGCCGGCCAAGGCCGATTCTACTCCGTTGCCGGGCTGTGCTGGCTGCCGCCGTGCCAAACGGACGCCACTTCGCGGCGGCTGCCGCGAGGCGGCGCCGCAGGCGCCGAGCGCCCGTAAGCTTTCGCCCCGGCCGGCGACCAATCGGCTACCATCCCGACCCACCTGCCCTGGAGCACGCCGCATGCACCGCCGTACCCTGCTGCAACGATTGTCCGCCGCCCTCCTCCTGCTCGCCGGCCTAGTCGCTCCGCTACCCGCCGCCGAGCCGCCGCTGCGTCTTGGCGTCGGCCTCTTCCAGCCGGACCGCGAGAAGAACGACGCCACCTACCGGCCGCTCGCCGAGTTCCTGGCGCAGCGGCTGGCGCGACCGGTCGAGCTGCGCACCGTCGATAGCTGGGAAGGACTCGCCAAGTCGCTCGCCAACGGCGAAACCGACATCGCGCTGCTCGGACCCTGGGGCTACGTTCTCGCCAACCATGAGGCCGGCGCGCAGGCCGTCGCGACCATCCTCTACGACGGCAAACCCGAGTACCTTGCGATCATGATCACCCATCCGGCGTCGGGAATCTCGTCGCCGGCCGACCTCAAGGGCAGAACCTTCGCTTTCGGCGACAAGGGTTCGACCTCCGGCTACCTGATCCCGCTGCACTACTTCATGCAGCAGGGGATCGATCCGGCGCGCCACTTCGGGCGCGTCCTGCACACCTCGCACCAGGCGATCGAGAAGCAGGTCAGCGAGCGCGTGCTCGATGCCGGCGCCGACTACAACCGCAACCGCAACGCGATGATCGAACAGCGGCTGATCCGGGCCGAGGACTCGAAGATCATCTGGACCTCAGCGCCGCTGCCGAACGACGCCGTCGCCGTGAACAGCAGCCTGGCCAACGATGCCGCCTTCATCCGCCGGCTGCGCGACGCGCTGGCCGACGTCGGGCCGGCACTGAAGGCGCAGCCGAAGCTGCTGCCGGCGCATTACACGGGTTTCGTCGCCACCGACAATGCGTTCTACAAGCCGATCCGTGACGCCGGACTGGCGACCGGCAAGCTGCGCCCGAAGTGAGCCACGCAGCCGGCATGACGCAGGCGACCGGGCGACCGGGCGGTGGCCGGTCGGGTTTTGTCGCGCTCGGCGTCGGCTACCTGCTACTGATCCTCGCCTGCCTGTGGACCCTCGCCGCCAGCGGCGACCTCAGCGGCGGCCGCAACCCGCTCGCCAACCTGCAGAAAACCGTCGGCGAATTTGCCTCGCCGAGCTTCCTCGACCTCTGGTTCGGCAACCCGCGCCTCGAGTACCGCAGCGACGACGGCAGCCTGCTGCGCGTCGAGGACCGGCGCGCCGTCGAGGCAGACTTTCTCGGCGAACTCGGGCGGGCGAGCTGGACGACCTTCCGCATCGCCACCCTCGGCTCGCTGCTCGGCGCCCTGCTGGCGCTGCCGCTGGCGGTGCTGACGGCGCGCAACCTCGGCGCACCGCGCGCCGCCGCCTGGCTCGCCAAGGCCGCGCTCGACGCTGCGCGCTCGATCCACACCCTGGTCTTCGGCCTCGTCCTCGTCGGCATCGTCGGCCTCGGACCGACCGCCGGCATCCTCGCCATCGCGCTGCATTCTTCGGGCACCTACGGCAAGCTCTTCGCCGAATCGATCGAGAGCCTCGACATGGCGGCGATCGACGCCGTGCGCAGCGTCGGCGCGAGTCCGCTGCAGGTCTTCTTCAACGCCGTCTGGCCGTCGGTCTTGCCGCAGTTCGTCTCCAGCCACCTCTACGTCTGGGAGTTCAACATCCGCGACTCGACGATCCTCGGCATCGTCGGCGCCGGTGGTCTCGGCATGCTGATCAGCGAAGCATGCGCGCTCTTCCAGTGGGGACGGCTGTCGACGATCCTGATCGTCGTCGTCCTGCTCGTCGCCTCGTTCGACGCGCTCAGCCGGCGGATCAGGAAGGCGCTGCTGTGAAGGCGCTGCCCGCTGTCACCCCTGCCGCCGGCAGCCTCGAGACACCCGTCATCGAGCTGCGCGGGCTGCGCTGCACGCTCGGCGAGCGAACGCTGCTGACGATCGACTCGCTGGCGATACGCGCTGGCGAGCGCGTCGCTGTCGTCGGCCACAATGGCGCCGGCAAGTCGACGCTGCTCAAGCTCCTCGGCGGCTTCATCACGCCGACGCAGGGAAGCGTCCGCGTCCTCGGGCAGCCGCTGGCGCAGTTGCCGCAGGCCGGGCTGCGGCAACTGCGCCGCGACGTCGGCCAGGTCATGCAGGGGCTGCACCTCGTCCCTCGCCTGTCGGCGCTCGACAACGTCCTCGTCGGCTGCCTCGGACGGGTCGGCGGCTGGCGGAGCTGGACGCGTTTCTTTCCCGCGAACGAGGCCGCCGCCGCCCGCCAGGCGCTGGACGCAGTCGGCCTCGGAGACCGCTGCGCGACACGCGCCGATCGCCTCTCCGGCGGCGAGCGGCAGAAGGTGGCGATCGCCCGCCTGCTGCTGCAGCGGCCACGCCTGATCCTCGCCGACGAGCCGACGGCGGCACTCGACCCGGCGGCAGCCGGCGAAATCTGCGCGCTGCTGGCGAACACGGCCGGCACGGGTGCCGGCGTGACGCTGCTCAGCGTCGTGCACAGCCCTGCCCTGCTGCCGCTGCTCTGCGAGCGCGTCATCGGCCTCGCCAATGGCCGCATCGTTTTCGACCTGCCGCTGGCGGCAGTCGGCGACGACGAGCTCGCCCGCCTCTATCACGCGCCGGCTCTGCCGCGACCACTGCCCGCAGCGGACGCGACTAGTGCTGTACAACGGGCGCCAGCGCTGGACGGCGGCGCGTGACGTCGGCGAACTCATCCAACCGTTGCCGGCAAGCCTCAGGCGCTATCATCCGGCGCAACGCTACTTCCTGCTCGAACAGCGCGCGGTCGATGAAGCTCGCCTGGCCGACACGCAGAACACCGTCGCCGACATCATCCGTCTCGAAACCAGCAGCGTGCCGGCTGACGTGCAACGCGCCGTATCGCGTCTCGCGGGGCACCTGCGGGGCGCCCAGTACGCCAGCCTGCGACGCGCTTTCGTCGTCTGGATCAACCGGGTGGTCCTGCGGCGCCTGATGCCCGGACAGGAGATACCCGAAGTCAGGGAACTACAGGAGATCGACACCATGCTTGCCGAAACCGTCGAGGAATGGACCAGACAGTGGAAAGAGGAAGGCCTCCGCCAAGGACTGGAGGATGGCCTCCGCCAAGGAATGGAGGAAGGCCGACAGAAGGGGCTGCAGCAGGGCCTGCAGCAGGGGCTGCACGAAGGCGAGGCCGCGCTGCTGCGCAAACTCCTCGAACGTCGCTACGGCGCCTTGCCGACCTGGGTACGCGACAAGCTCGCGCAGGCCGCTCCTGAACAACTGGAGGCCTGGGCCGTAGAGATCCTCGATGCCCCCAGCCTCGAAGACGTCTTCCGCGACACGAACTAGCGAAAGCGGGCGGGCGCTGCCTGCCTGGACTTCGCGCTTCGCGCGCTCAGCCCAACCTGCGGGTGTGTGAGGCCGGCGGTGCCCGCACACCTCGCTGCCGGACGACGCTTCCGGGCGGCTGCTGCGGCAAGCAGCGATCGCCAATGGACCACCTGCCGCGGCATCCTGGCACACCCGACAGCGGCGCGCCGGGATTCCCGCTGGCGACGCCGATGAGCATCATCGACGAGGGTCACCGGGACATCGCGTTCATCGGCCTGCACGCTGCCCTCCTCGGCCTGGAAAATCGTCTCCAGAGGGCGGAACACTTTCTTCAGGTCGTCGTCGCCTCAGATCGGCCCAAGACAGCATGGCCGTTCCCGTGGGAGCAGCCGTTTGCGGACAGAGTTTCCGCCAGGCGACGGGCGCAACTGCGACGCATGTCGCAACGCCGCCGCACCCGAAGCTGTACGCCGCAGGCGCCGGCATCATTGCAGAGCATGGAGCATGACTCCAAAATGGCAACCATGATCGAGCGCATTCTCTCCTCGGCACTTCGCGATGCTCCGGCGAACACTCCCACCGTGGCGCTGGTCGGACCGCGCGACGCAGGCAAGACGACGCGCGCGCTGGCGCCCTTCGGGGTGCTGGAAGTTGGCGATCGTTCCACCCACGAAGACAGCGACCGGGTCGCCACGCAGGTGCAGGCGATTCCGCTGGCCGCGCTTGCCCGGGAACTGAGGCTGGCGTGCGCGGCGACGCCAGCGCTCGCCGCAACGGGTTCATCGACCGGCGCCTCGCGCCGCCGGCGATGACGAAGACTGCCGGCCGCGTCTGCCCGCTCGCCTACCGCTATGGCGCCGCCGCACTGGCGGGTGCGCCCGAGCGGGTGGTCGACACCCTCTACGTCGTCGGCGGCCTGTACGGCAACCTGCCGGCGCTGGCGCGCGTCAGCGCCCTGTTCGCCGCCGAACGTGGCAGCGCGGCGCTCTGTTTCAACGGCGATTTCAACTGGTTCAACGTCGACGACGCCAGCTTCGTCGCGATCAATGCGGCGGTCCTCGCCAGCGACGCAATCGTCGGCAACGTCGAGGCCGAACTCGGCGCACCGGACGCCGGTGCCGGCTGCGGCTGCGGCTATCCGGAATCGGTCGACGACGCCGTCGTCGAGCGCTCGAACCACATCCACGCGCTCCTGCAGGCGACCGCCACACGCCATCCGGCGATCGTCGGGCACCTGGCGAAGCTGCCGATGTTCGCCCGCTACCGGGTCGGAGAGACGGCGGTTGGCGTCGTGCACGGCGACGCCGATTCGCTGGCCGGCTGGCGCTTCGCTGCCGCCGCGCTCGACGACGCCGGCAATCGGCAGTGGATCGACGAGGCGTTCGCCGCCGCCGCGGTCGATGTCTTCGCCAGCACGCACACCTGCCTGCCGGCGCTGCGCTCGTTCGGCGGCGGCCGCCGGCCGCGCATCGTCATCAACAACGGCGCGGCGGGGATGCCCAACTTCGCCGGCGAGCCGGATGGGCTGCTGACCCGCATCGCGCTCGCGCCGTCGCCGCACCCGACGCTCTACGGCCTGCGTGCGGCCGGACTGCATGTCGACGCGCTGCCGATCGCCTTCGACAGCGCGCGCTGGCAGGAGCAGTTTCTCGCCAACTGGCCACCTGGCTCGGCTGCCTGGTTGTCGTACTTCGAGCGCATCCGCAACGGGCCGCCGTTCAGCCGGCAGCAGGCGATGCCGCCTGCCAGCGAGCCGCTGGCGTAGCCGGGACGAGCCGCAGCGGCCTCAGCCGCCGCTACCGAGGATGCGGGCGATCTGGTCGAAGAACAGGCAATAGACGGCGATCGGCAATGGCAGGCCGAGCAGCGTCCCGCTGAGGTAGGCGCGGAAGGGGATTCCCGACAGGCCGAGGGCGACGTTGAGCGCCGGCATCGTCTGGAACATCAGGCGCAGTCCCGCGACCGCCAGCTCAGGCGAAGAATCGAGCTGCGCGAAGAGCCGCCGCGCCCACGGCTGGTGGAATTCCCGCAGCGCGTTGCCGCCGATCTGGCGGACGACGAGGAAGGTCGCGGCGCACGCGGTGGCGGCGGCGAGATAGGTGAGCACGCCGCCGTGCGCCGGTCCGAGGGCCACCACCGCCGCCGCCAGGAAGAGCCAGCCGGGAACCTGCAGCAGGTTGCCGAGCGCGAACAGGCCGACGTAGATCAGGAAGCCCCACACCGGGTGCAGCAGCAGGCGCTGCCGGATCGCCTCGACGCTGAAATGCTCGCCGACCCCGAGCAGCGCGAAGCCGGCGACGAGCAGCGTCAGGAAGCCGACGACGGCCAGCAGGCGGCCATGCCGCACGAGCAAGGCGCGGCCGCGCTGGCCGGCAGTCACCGTCGCCGCGCCGGCAGCCACGCCAGGCAGCGGTGATCAACGGCGGCAGCGGCCGGCCACAGCGCCGAACTGGCCGCGCAACCACCGCCGGCCGCGCGGCATGCATCCCGCCACCGGCGAATGCTCGGGCTCACGTCCGCAGCGCCGGCAGCGGCGTGCCCTTCGGCACGAAGGCGAGGGCGACGCCATTGTTGCAGTAGCGCTTGCCGGTCGGCGGCGGGCCGTCGTTGAAGACGTGGCCCTGATGGCCACCGCAACGCGCACAGTGATACTCGGTGCGCGGGTAGATCAGCTTGTAGTCGGTCGAGGTGCCGAGCGCACCCGGCAGCGACTGCCAGAAGCTCGGCCAGCCGGTACCGCTGTCGTACTTGCTGGCGCTGTCGAACAGCGGGTTGGAACAGGCGGCGCAGACGTAGGTGCCGGCACGCTTCTCGTCGTTCAGCGGACTGCTGCCGGCGCGCTCGGTGCCCTCCTCGAACAGCACCTGGTAGGCCGCGGGCGACACGAGCTGCTTCCATTCGGCGCTGGTCTTCTCCAGCAGGAAGCTGCGCCCGGCGCCGCCGGCAACGGTGAAGGGCAGCATGCCCAGGCCAAACAGGGCGCCGGCGCCGGTGATCAGTTGTCTGCGGTTCATCGTTTCTCTTCTCCATTTGGGCAGGACAGGCTCTGCAGCCCAGGCCTCTTCGACCACGCTGCAGCGCAAATGGTGCCACTTGGCGCCATTCCGGTGCCGTTTGCTGCCGTTTCGTCGCCGGCGCCGGCTCTTTCCTTACAGCGCGCCGCGCACGCGGCCATGCTTTAATGTGAAAGTCGCGTCAGCGACTCGCGAATCTCCCTTCTCCCGTGCGCGGGAGAAGGGCTGGGGATGAGGGAAACGGTCATGACTTTCATCATCGGGGTGTGTCGAAAGTCATGGCCGTTCGCTACACTCGTCGACCTCGCGCCCGGAAACTGCCCAGCCTGCAAGCCATGCCCTCCTCCGAATCCGGCCGCCCAGGCGAGATCCTGCTCGTCGGCGGCGGCCACAGCCACGTCATCGTCCTGCGCGAACTCGGGTTGCAGCCGCTTGCCGGCGCCCGCCTGACGATCGTCTCGAGCGCCGCGCGCACCCCCTACTCCGGCATGCTGCCCGGCTATGTCGCCGGGCATTACGACTTCGACCAGGTGCACATCGACCTGCCGCGGCTGGCGGCCTTCGCCGGCGCCCGCTTCGTCGCCGACGAGGTGATCGGCATCGATCGCGGCGCCCGCCTGGCGCACTGCCGCAGCGGCCGCAGCCTGTCATGGGATCTGCTGTCGATCAACGTCGGCTCGACGCCGCGCATCGACCTCGGCGCCGCAGGCAGCATGCACGTCGTTCCGGTGAAGCCGATCAGCGGCTTCAACCAGCGCTGGCTGGCGCTGCTGCAACGTGCGCGGCTGCTCGCCGCTGCCGGCAATGCGGCGGCACAACCGCTGACGATCGCCGTCGTCGGCGGCGGTGCCGCCGGCGTCGAGCTGCTGCTCGCCATGCAGTACCGCCTGCGGCAGGAGTTCGCGCACCTGCGCGCCGACCCCGAACGCCTGCACTGGCACCTGCTGACGCGCGACGCGGACATCCTGCCGACGCACTCGCGACCCGTACGGCAACACTTTCGCCGCGTGCTCACGGCGCGTGGCGTGCGGCTCCACCTCGCCGCCGCCGTCGATGACGCCGGTGCCGGCTGGCTGCAGTGGCAGGGGACGAACGGCGCCGAGCGGCTCGCTGCCGACGAGGTCGTCTGGGTGACCCGCGCCGGCGGCGCCGCGTGGCTGCGCGACAGCGGCCTGGCGGTCGATGGCGACGGCTTCCTGCGCGTCGGCGATACGCTGCAGGTGGCGGACGAAACGCGCATCTTCGCCGCCGGTGACTGCGCCTCGATGATCGACCACCCGCGCGAGAAGGCGGGCGTCTTCGCCGTCCGCATGGGCCAGCCGCTGGCCGGCAACCTGCGGCGCGCCGTCGCCGGCCGCGCACTCGTCGACCATCACCCGCAGCGCCGCTGGCTGGCGCTCATCAGCACCGGCGACCGCTACGCCGTCGCCTCGCGCGGCGCCTTCTTTGCCGCCGGACGCTGGGTCTGGCACTGGAAGGACTGGATCGACCGCCGCTTCATGCGGCTCTTTACCGATCTGCCCGGAGGAAGCGCGTGAAGCCGCTACCCGAGGCAGCCGGACAGATCCGGTGCGCGCGATGAAGACGATCGGCCTCATCGGCGGCATGAGCTGGGAATCGACGCTGCCCTACTACCGGCAGATCAACGAAGAAGTCCGCGCCCGTCTCGGCGGCCTGCACTCGGCGAAGCTGATCCTCTACAGCGTCGATTTCCACGACGTCGAGTGGCTGCAGCAGGCCGCCGACTGGGATGCCGCCGGCGCCCTGCTGGCGCGGAGCGCCGTCGCGCTGCAGGCGGCCGGAGCCGACTTCCTGCTGCTGTGCACCAACACCATGCACCGTGTCGCCGGCGAGATCGAAGCGGCGGTGACGATTCCCCTGCTGCACATCGCTGACGCCACGGCGGCGGCGGTCGCGGATGCGGGCTACGCCACCGTCGGTCTGCTCGGCACCCGCTTCACGATGGAGGAAGCCTTCTACCGCGACCGCCTGCAACAGGTCCACGGCCTGCAAGTGGTCGTTCCCGCCGCCGCCGCGCGTGCCGCCGTCCATCGCATCATCTACGACGAACTCTGCCGCGGCATCATCCGCCGCGAGTCGCGCGAACTCTACCGGCAGGCGATCGACGAACTGGCAGCGCAGGGGGCGCAGGCGATCATCCTCGGCTGCACCGAAATCGCGCTGCTCGTCGACGCCGACGATTCTCCGCTGCCTCTGTTCGACACCGCCGCGATCCACGCGCAGGCGGCGGTCGACTGGGCTCTCGCCTGAAGCGGCGGCAGTCGCTGCGGCCGCGGCGCAACCGTCGCCGCTGCGGCCGCCACTCGCCCCGGACGGGACTGGTGTCGCGGCCGCGCGCCGATGGCGCGTAAGTTCTCGCCGACGACGGCGACGAAACACCATCACCATCGACAATACCGGCACCGCCGGGCACGCCCCAGCGCACGCAACCCCAGCCCAGGAATTAGCATGAACAGCAAGAAAATCGTCATCCTCGCCGTCGTCGTCGTCGCCGTCGTCGCCTACTTCCAGCTCGGACTCGGCCAGTATCTCAGCCTCGATGCGCTGAAGGCGCAGCAGGCGGCGCTCGGCGATTACCATCTGCAGCACCCGTGGCAGGTTGCCGGCCTCTATTTCCTTGCCTACATCGCGGTGACCGCGCTCTCGCTGCCCGGCGCTGCGCTGATGACCCTCGCCGGTGGCGCCATCTTCGGCCTGCTCTGGGGCACCGTCATCGTCTCCTTTGCCTCGTCGATCGGTGCCACGCTGGCCTTTCTCGCCGCGCGCTTCCTGCTCCGCGACTGGGTCGGCGGGCGTTTCGGCCAACGCCTCAAGGCGGTGGACGAAGGGATTCGGCGCGACGGCCCGTTCTATCTGTTCACGCTGCGCCTGATCCCGGTCTTCCCCTTCTTCCTGGTCAATCTGCTGCTCGGACTGACGGCGATGAAGGCGCGCACCTTCTACTGGGTCAGCCAGGTCGGCATGCTCGCCGGCACCGTCGTCTACGTCAATGCCGGCACGCAACTGGCGCGCATCGATTCCCTCGCCGGCATCGTCTCGCCCGGCCTCCTCGCCTCGTTCGCGCTGCTCGGGCTGTTTCCGCTGCTGGCGCGCAAGATCGTCGACGCGGTGCAGGCACGCAAGGTCTACGCCGGCTGGCAGAAGCCGCAGCGCTTCGACCGCAACCTGGTGGTCATCGGCGCCGGCAGCGCGGGCCTCGTCACTTCCTACATCGCCGCTGCCGTCAAGGCCAGGGTGACTCTGGTCGAGAAGCACCGCATGGGCGGCGACTGCCTGAACACCGGCTGCGTGCCGTCGAAGGCTCTGATCCGTTCAGCCAAGCTGCTGTCGCACATCGCCCGCGCGCGCGAGTTCGGCATTGCCGAGGCCACGGCACGCTTCGACTTCGCCGAGGTGATGGAACGTGTGCAGCGGATCATCCGTACCGTCGAGCCGCACGACTCGGTCGAGCGCTACAGCCAGCTCGGCGTCGATGTGGTCGAGGGCTCGGCGCGAATCGTCTCGCCGTGGCAGGTCGAGATCAGCCGCCACGACGGCACGACGCAGACGCTCAGCACCCGCAGCATCGTCATCGCCACCGGGGCACGGCCCTTCGTGCCACCGCTGCCGGGGATCGACGAGGTCGGCTACCTGACGTCGGATACCGTCTGGAACCTGCGCCAGTTGCCGCGCCGCCTGCTCGTTCTCGGCGGCGGGCCGATCGGCTGCGAGCTGACGCAGACCTTTGCCCGCCTCGGCGCGCAGGTGACGCAGGTCGAGCGTGGTCCGCGCATCATGCCGCACGAGGATCCCGAGGTGTCGGCGATGGTCGCCGAACGCTTTCGCGCCGAGGGCGTGCGGCTGCTGCTCGAGCACCAGGCGAAGCAGTTCGTGATCGAGCAGGGCGAGAAAATCCTGGTCGCCGAACATGCCGGCAGCGCGGTCCGCATCCCCTTCGACGGTTTGCTGGTGGCGCTCGGCCGCGTCGGCAACCTCAGCGGCTACGGCCTCGAGGAACTCGGCATCGGCGGTGAGCGCACGGTCGCGATCAACGAATTCCTGCAGACGCGCTACCCGAACATCTATGCCGCCGGCGATGTCGCCGGGCCGTTCCAGTTCACCCACACCGCCGCGCACCAGGCGTGGTACGCCGCGGTCAACGCCCTCTTCGCGCCGTTTCGCAAGTTCCGCGCCGACTACTCGGTGATCCCGTGGTCGACCTTCGTCGAGCCCGAGGTCGCCCGCGTCGGCCTCAACGAGCAGGAGGCGAAGGAGCGCGGAATCGCCTACGAGGTCTCGCGCTACGACATCGACGACCTCGACCGCGCGATCGCCGACGGCGAGGCGCATGGCTTCATCAAGGTGCTGACCGTTCCCGGCAAGGACCGCATCCTCGGCGTGACGATCGTCGGCGAGCACGCCGGCGACCTCATCGCCGAATACGTCCTGGCGATGAAACAGGGCATCGGGCTGAACCGTATCCTCGGCACGATCCACATCTACCCGACGCTCGCCGAAGCGAACAAGTACGTCGCCGGCGTCTGGAAGAAGGCGCATGCGCCGGCGGAGCTGCTGCGCTGGGTCGAACGCTGGCACACCTGGCGGCGGGGCGGCGGCTGAGAGCTTGTGAAGAAATCGTCGCGAGCAGGCCGCGATGCAAGGCGCGATGGAGCGAACGGTCATGACTTGCGCACACCCCTGATGATGAAAGTCATGACCGTTTCCCTCATCCCCCGCCCCTCTCCCCCGCCCCGGGGGAGGGGGAATTGGGAGGGGCTGATGCGGGGTCGACCACAAAAACGAAGAAGATCAAAAAGAAAGGCGGCACACAG
>DDUX01000038.1 GCA_002345025.1 Candidatus Accumulibacter iunctus
TCGAGTTCCGCGAGGGGGGTTACCCCCCCTCCATCACCCTGCGTGACCAGAAAACCACCAAACACCATCACGAGCAGTGACCGTACTCAGACTTGCTGCTCTATAGCCGCGATGAATTCGAGCAACTCAAGGATTCCGCGCACCATATCGTTGGCCGCGCCCAGCGCGAAGGCAAGGTTCTGCATGCGCGCGCCTGATCAGGCCCAGGATTTGCTGATGAACACCTTGAAACGCTTTCAAGCGGGCGATCTGACCATTCCGGCATCGACCGCGTGGTATCTGTCGGACCTTGGCGAATTCCGTGGCAAGCAGGAGCTCTACACGCGGCAGTCCCCGCAACGGCTGAAGGTGCTGCGTGAACACGCGATGATTGAGAGTGCGGTATCCAGCAACCGCATCGAAGGCGTGGCGCTTGCGCCTTCACGCATCAAGGCGGTGCTCGCGGCGCCGAGCCCGCTGTTCCGTGACCGTGACGAGGAGGAGATTCGTGGTTACCGCGATGCGCTGGCCTGGATTCATCAGGAGGCTGGGTCTATCCAGGATTCCGAGGACGTCATCAAGCGCCTGCATGCCATGACACGCGGCCAGATATGGGATGCCGCACTCTATAAGGAAAAGGACGGCGATATTGTCGAGCGTTACGCGGATGGTGGCGAACGGGTGCGTTTTCGTACCGTGTCGGCTGCAGATACCCCCGCTGCGATGGCGCAACTGGTGGCGGTCTGGCAGGACAGCCGCGAAGAACGCTGGGTGCCACCCTTGATTGCGCTGGCTTCTTTCAACCTGGATTTTCTGTGCGTTCATCCCTTTCGCGACGGAAATGGTCGCGTCTCGCGCTTGATCTGGCTGTTGCAGAGCTACCAGCTTGGTTTCGAAGTGGGGCATTACATCAGTATCGAGCGGGTGATCGAGCAGAACAAGGCGCGCTACTACGAAACGCTGGAGATGAGTTCTCAAGGCTGGCACGAAGGCAGGCACGACCCCTTGCCGTACATCAATTACGTGCTCTTCATCCTGAAAACGGCTTACCGGGAGTTTGCCGAGCGTGTCGGCGAGGTCAAAGCGCCTCGCGGCGCCAAACGCGAGCTGGTTCTCGCAGGCATTGACCGCCTTCTCGCGCGGCCCGGTGGTACGTCGCCGTCCGGCGGGCTTACGATCAGCGAACTGGGTCAGGTTTGCCCGGGCGTTAGCCGCGACATGGTGCGAACGGTCTTGCGCGACGAACAGAAGCAAGGTCGAGTCGAGTGTCTCGGGCGAGGACCTGCCGCCGCGTGGAGGAAGAAAGGGTAATACCCCTTTCATATGGGTAATAATGGGGGTAACAAGTGAGACGAAGGCACAGGGCGGCTCGGGCTGCCGCGCGTCCCCGTCTGCTGAAGGTTGGTGGGTGCGGCATGCCTGCGGCTGGATGGGCTTTCAAGACAGTTGCGGACGCTGCCCGGTGTCGATGCGTCTCCATTTACCGCGTAAGTCGCGCGAGCGACTCACGAATCTCCCCTCGCCCGCTCGCGGGAGAGGGGTCGGGGGGTGAGATGGGGAATTCACGGAGCATGCTCCGTGCCCAACGAACAATTCCGGCGTGCAAGCCGGAATGCGCCCTGCAAGGGAGGGCAACGGTCATGGCTTTCATCATCCGGGGTGCCTGACCAAGCGATGACCGTTGGGGGAGTGATGCACATGAATGGCTCGGATGAGTTCATCGAAGTCGATTTACACGCCGACGAAAAGAAGCTCATCCTGGAGCTTGCCGGCTTCTGGGTGAGGGATGAAACGACACAGGCGGATCTCAAGAACGGCCGAAAGAAATGGATCAGATTCAGACGGGATGTTTTTTCCGAGGTCATTGGTGAGCTGTCGTATCACTGCAACCGCTGCAGGAATGCCGATCAACTGGAGCGGCTGGATACGTTGATCGACCATCTTGAAATCACGCTTTCCGCCAGTCGGAGATAGTCACCGCGATGTTGCCCTCCCTGCTCGCGCGCGAGATTCACAACGGTCTGAAGCACTTCCTGACGACCGGTTTCGAACCATCGGACCCCCTCTTCGCCGGCGTCATGCAGCGCTTCACCGACGACGAGGCACCCTGGCTGAAAGGCCCCTATGTCCAGATCGGCCTGCCGTTCCGGACCGGCACCCGGGGCACGACGTTTTTCGGGAGTTTCGAGACGGAGCATCCCGGACACGTCCATCAGGAAGCGGCATGGCAGCGACTGGCCAGTCAGCTTGGTGCCGCCGGGACGCTGGTCGCCACCGGCACCGGCAGCGGCAAGACCGAATGCTTCCTGTACCCGCTGCTCGATCACTGCGCGCGTGCCGGCAGTGACGGCGCTGCGGGTATCAAGGCGCTGGTGATCTACCCGATGAACGCGCTGGCGACCGACCAGGCGCGGCGTTTTGCGCAGGTGATTGCACGCACACCGATCTTCAGGGGGCTGCGGGTGGGGCTGTTTGTCGGCGGGCGCTCGGGCAGGGATGGTCAGGGCCTGATGGCGATGACCGCGACCAGCGTCATCACCGACCGGGAGACATTGCGCAAGGATCCGCCCGACATCCTGCTGACCAACTACAAGATGCTCGACTACCTGCTGATTCGCCCCAAGGATCGGCTGCTCTGGGCGAAGAACTCGGCCGAGACGCTGCGCTATGTGGTGGTCGATGAACTGCACACCTTCGACGGTGCCCAGGGGACCGACCTGGCCTTGCTGCTGCGCCGCCTGCGTGCGCGCCTGAAAACCCCCGCCGGGCATCTGATCTGTGCCGGGACTTCGGCGACGCTGGGCGGCAACTCCGATACCGCGCCCTTGCGGGAGTACGCCCGGCAGATTTTCGGGGTGGATTTCCCGCCCGAGTCGGTGGTGACGGAAAATCGCCTGGACGAGATCGAGTTCCTGGGAAACAGCGTCATCGAGCATGTCCTCCATCCCCGTCCCGACTTCGCTGCGATTCTGGATGCCGATGCTTATCCATCGCCAGCGGCGGCGGTCGACGCCTGGTTCCGCCTGTTCTTCCCCGGCGTGGCGCCGCCGCTTGACGTGCAGGACCTCGCTTGGCGCAGCGCTCAAGAAACACCTGCTGTTCATCAACCTGCTGAAGCTGATCAGGGGCCGCATCGTCTCGCTGGCGGAGCTGCAGGAGCAGATGCAGGGCCCCCTGCCCGAGGGGCGCGACCGCACATCGCCAGGGTGCTCGATGCCCTGCTGGTGCTCGTCGCCTGGGCCCGCGATCCCGCCGGCCAGCCGCTGGTCACCCTGCGCGTGCAGTTGTGGATGCGCGAGTTGCGGCGCATGGTCACGCAGCTTCGCAGTGACCCGGGCAGCATCGAGTTGCGCGCCGAAAGCGACGTCAGGCGCGAGCCCGGCAAGCTCTATCTGCCACTGCTGCAATGCGCGGATTGCCATACCACCGGCTGGCTGAGCCGTCTGCCGAGTGGCCAGTCACGGCTGTCAACCGATCTCGACGAGATTTACAACACCTGGTTCTCCGGGCAGCAGGAGGCTCTGCGCCTGTATTCCTCGGCGGGCCTGAGCCGGCCGCTGTGCGACGGCCTGGCGCAGCGGGTTTGTACGCAGTGCGGCCATCTGCAGAGTGGTCCCGGCGAATGCGCCGCCTGCGGCCACGGCGATCTGGTCGATGTTTTCCGGGTGACGGCGAGCCGGACGACGACGACGAAAGCAGGCGTTTCGCATACCTGGCACGATCCGGCGTGTCCGGCCTGCGGCAGCAAGTTCCGGCAACTCCTGCTCGGTGCGCGCAACGCGACGCTGGGTGCGGTGACGATCGAGCAGACCTGGGCCAGCCCGTTCAATGACGACAAGAAGCTGATCGCGTTTTCTGATTCGGTGCAGGATGCGGCGCATCGGGCCGGCTTCTTCACCGCGCGTACCTACCTCAATACGGTGCGGACGGGTCTGGCGCAGGTCATCGACCAGATTGCGACGCCGCAGTGTTCATGGAATACCTTTCTCGACAAATCGGCGAGCCTGTGGCAGGAGAAGGGCTCGCCATTGGCGATGCCGGTGGAGCGATTCGTTTCGGAGTTCATCGGTCCGAACATGATGTGGCAACGCGATTGGGCGGTATCAATGCAGGCGCATGACCACTTGCCAAAAGACAGCCACCTGCCGGAGCGGGTCAGGAAGCGTCTGCGCTGGCAGGCCTTTGCCGAATTCACCTACCTCAGTCGGCGTGGACGCAATCTGGACGCGATTGGCAAGGCCACGCTGGCGCCCCGCCTGGAAGATATCGAGCGGGCAGCCGATGCGCTATTGCCGGTCCTGCACGAAGCCTTCGGCATTCGTCATGCCGTTCGGCGGACCGTCGTGCAGTGGCTGTGGGGCTTTGTCTGCCACTTGCGACAGCGTGGCGCGGTGGCCATGCCGGAATTGATGGCCTATGCGCGCGACGGCAATGTGTTCGCCTTCACGCGCACGCAGGGACGTGGCGAGTGGCTGCCTGGCATGGGCGAGCGCACGCCGCGCCCGGTTTTCCTGTCGCTGGGGCGCGAGCGCGGTTTTGACCATCTGGTGAATCCGCAGGCGCCTGACCGGGTTGACCGTGGCCGAAATGCGCCAGCCGGACAGTCTGTAGCGGCCCGGGTTCAGGCTCAGTAACGCATGCACGCCTTGAAACTCTTGCAAGCCGGCGATCTCGCCATTCCGGCATCGACCGCGTGGTGTCTGTCGGACCTTGGCGAGTGCCGTGGCAAGCAGGAGATCTACACGCGGCAGTCCCCGCAACGGCTGAAGGTGCTGCGTGAGCACGCGATGATTGAAAGTACGGTATCGAGCAACCGCGTCGAAGGCGTGGCGCTTGAGGCTTCACGCATCAAGGCGGTGCTCGCGGGCCCAGCCCGCCGTTCCGTGATCGCGATGAGGAGGAGATTCGTGGCTATCGCGATGCGCTGGCCTGGATGCATCAGGAGGCGGGGTCGATCCCGGATTCCGAGGAGGTCATCAAGCGCCTGCATGCGATGACACGCGGCCAGGTATGGGATGCCGGACGCTATAAGGAAGAGGACGGCGATATCATCGAGCGTTACGCGGATGGCGGCGAACGGGTGCGTTTTCTTACCGTATCGGCTGCCGATGCGCCTGCTGCGATGGCGCAACTGGTGGCGATGACCCCTGGCCGTACATCAATTACGTGCTCTTCATCCTGAAAACGGGGTCTATGTCGTTTCGTGTGGAAACGGCGTAGCCGGATGGGCATCGAGGGTACGACGATGTCAAGGGCGGACGAAGTCCGGGCGAAGCCGAACCCTTGACATCGTCGTACCCTCGCCAACGCTTCCGCAAGGCCGATGGTGGCAGACAGCCGCCATCGGCCTGGAGGACAATGGCGGCCTTTTTGCTTGTGTCGGGATAGGTCATGATCGAGATGCTCTTCACCCAGGCGCTGGGCCTGGTTGCGCCGTGGCAGGTCAAGCAGGTCGACTTCAACCGGGAGGCCGGCCGGATTGACTTTCGAGTGACGTTTGGCAGCAGCCGGCACGTCTGCCCGGCCTGTGGAGCGGCGGCGCAACCGTTCCATGATCGACTGGCGCGCTCCTGGAGACATCTCGACTTCTTCCAGTACGAGGCCTACCTGCACGCCGAAGTGCCGCGAGTGGCGTGCTCGGGCTGCGGGAAGGTGACGCAGATTCCCGTGCCGTGGGAACGTGAGGGGAGTCGCTTCACGCTCCTGTTCGAAGCCTTGACGTTGATGCTCGCACCGACCATGTCGGTTCTCGCGGCTGGCCGCCTGGTTCGTGTACCGCCCCGTCGGCTGTGGCGGGTGATTGAGCACCATGTCGACAAGGCCCGTGCCAGAGAGTCGCA
>DDUX01000079.1 GCA_002345025.1 Candidatus Accumulibacter iunctus
TCCCGCATCCGGAAACCGGAGCAAAAATGACCTTTGCTCTCGTCTAGAGTGCCATCCAGGTTTCCTGCGAGATCAGGAAATCTGAACTGGCCAGGTGCATAGCTCCGAAGAGCGGCGCAAGCGACGGTTGTGAATCGGTTGGCATTCCTTGACCAGTCGCGATTCCAGCAGCAGGGCGCCGAGTTCGCCGACCGTCTCATGCCAGTGAACGCGACGCACCTCTTGGCTGAGGCGCATCTCCTTGTAATCACGCAGATCGGACGCGAAGTGAGCCCGCACGCGCTGACGCAGGTTGACGCTTTTCCCCACGTACAGCAGCGCGTCGTTGTCGCCGTAGAACAGGTACACCCCGGGGGATTCGGGCAGATCGTCGAGCATCGCAGGATCGAGATGGGGCGGCAGGCTGGGGCGTTTGAGCTGCTGACGGACGGCCTCGGCCAGAGCCTCTTCGCCGCGATCCCGTTTCAACAGGCACCAGAACTGCCAAAGCAGGTGGGCGTCGGCCAAGGCGCCGTAGCGGTCGCCCGCCGCCAGATCACGACGGATCATGAGACTGTCCCGTTCGTGTTTCCGGTGTGCCGGGAAGAGCTTGCGAGACAGGCGCACAGTACACAGCACGTCGGCCCGGAAGGACTTCCCCAGACGCTGGAATTCACTCTTGACGAAGCCGTAGTTGAAGCGGGCATGGCGGGCGATCAAAAGACGCCCATGCAGGCGACCGGCCAGTTCTGCCGCGACCTGAGCGAAGGGAGGCGCGTCGACTACCGTCTCGTTGCGAATGCCGTTGAGTTGCTGGATGAACTCAGGGATCGGTCGCTGTGGGTTGACAAGGGTGCTCCAGGTCGAGACTTGGTCACCCTCTGCTTCGAGCACATCGATCCGCGTGATGCGGTCCCGTAGCGGATTGGCCCCGGTGGTTTCCAGGGCGATGAAGGCAAGCCGCGCGGGAATCACGGGGTCAGGTCCGGTGCCCGGCCGAGCCAACGATTGAGCGATCTCCCTGCCAGGGTAGCCGACCATCCGGACAAGCCGCTCACAGGCGATCCAGCGAGTTGCGTAGCCCGTCTGCCTGCTCCTGTAGGGCACGCCGCGTCGCCTCGTTCATTTTCGCCAACTGCCGATAGACCAGGCCGAGGCGCCGAAGTGCGGCAGGGCCTTCTCGATGAAGGCGTCGAGCTGCTGCAAGGCTTCGGCGCGATTGAGCGGCCAGGCCAGCTGCGCCGCGTTGGCGTCGCCGAAACTGTTGACGCCTGCTGAGACGATCGTCTGCCAGAGCGCCGAATGATCGTGCGGCGCCCGGAAGTCGGCGGGTTCGGACGGTAGCCCTGGCCAGGGCTTGCGGTTGTCGTGGTCGAAGTTCCACTGGCCGCCAACGGGTTGGCTGTCGTCGTTGATCAGCACTCGATGTTGCACCCGCATATGGCGGTAAAAGTGCTCCATCACCCATTGCCTGCGCCCGGAAAACAGCCGCCCTGCCTCGTCGCGCAGGGTATAGAAATGCTCGCTGTCTACCATTCGGCAGGGGATCGATTGACGCCGCGCATAGTTGGCCAGTTGCGCGTCGAGTCGCCATTCGTCGGGTGCCTGGTATTCAAGGACGCGAACGCTGAACCGAACGATCAGCGTATCGAGGTTGTCCGGCAGCGCTTGCCGGTTGTCCGGATCATCGATGCTCAGGTAGTACACGCTGTGTCCGGCCGCACGCAACTGCCGTGCCAACTCGCGCATCGCAGCAAAGATGGCGATGACTTTCTGCGCGTGATGCAGCACGTAGTCGGTTTCCTGGCGCATTTCCATGAAGACGTACAAGACGTCGTCGCGCTGCTGCTCGAACCAGGTGTGCCGTGGATTGAGCTGGTCCCCGAGAATCAGCCGAAGGGTCGTGCCGGGGTTCATCCTGCTTCCATCCTTGTGTCGGCGCTCAGCATCGCGCGAGGGAGCGCAATACCTGTTCGGCCAGCATCCGGCCGCTGCGCCAGGCACCCTCCACTTTGCCACCGTTGAGCCAGTCTCCGCACAGCCCCAGGCCAATCTCTGGACGCCAGGCGCAACCCTCGGCCAGGGGCGGCTCGGTGTCGGCGTAACGCCAGCGATGCGCAGTCCACTCTTGTGGGGCCGGACCGCCCAGTTGGCCAAAGGCGCAGAGAAGGGCTGCGGCGACGCCTGCGGAATCGTCTTCCAGATGCGCTTCGCTCCATTCTGCGCAGGCGTGCAGCAGCCAGCTTTCCTCGCCGCTGCGGCCCGGCTTGCTACTGTTGCGGGCGATCCAGCGCAGGGGGCCCTGGTTGACGAAGGCGGCATCGAACGGCAGGTCGACCGGTGCGGCAAAGCGCAGCATCAGCGCCCAACAGCCGCGCATGACGGCGCTGCCGGCCAGCGCCGCCAACTCGGGAGCCGGTTGCTGCAGCAAGGCTGCCGCCTGCGGCGCCGGGACGGCCAGCAGGACGGCCGCGAAGCGCGTCTCCAGCCAACCGTGTTCAGCCGAAAAGACCTGCCAGCCCTGCAACTGGCGCTTGAGCTGCCGGATGCTCGCCGGCGCATGCAGGCGCAGTTTGCTGGCGAGATGACGGGCAGGCGCCGTCATGGCGGGCATGCCGACAAAGCGCTCGACCGTCGACTCGCGTCCTGCCGGCGAATCGCCGTCAAACAGCCATAGTCGGGGAGCCCACAAGGCCGCGACCCCGGCCTGCTGCCAGCGCGCCACTTCGGCACGGAAGTCGGGATGGCGAGCGGTGAAATACTGGGCACCGTGGTCGCATTGCCAGTCTTCGCCTCGCCGTGTGCTCATGCGTCCCCCCGCGCCGCGACTCTTGTCGAACAGACTGACTTCGAGGCCAGCCTGCTGCACTTGCGAGGCACAGGACAGGCCGGCGATGCCGGCGCCGATCAGCGCAACACGCGGCGTCGGATTCATGGTTTTCCTGTCAATTGTCGACGCCCGATCTTGAGCTATCGCCTCTATTCATGGTTGCGGGAATGTTGTCATGGACAAATTGCATTGTATCGCCTATATTCTTTTCAGAGGTGGGTTAATTGAACGTTGTGTTGCATTGTTGTCCACAACAATGTCCGTATGGCATTTTCGGGCCTGTCAAAGCGCCCTGCGCTGGGGCAGGTCTGGGCGCCTGGGGGGCAGCAGAAGGACTGACGAGGAGATGTCATGGAGAAAGTGGTTTTGGTCACGGGAGCGGCAGGCGGGCTGGGTCAATCGGTGGCGGCCAGGCTGGTTGAGGCGGGCTGGCGTCTGATCGTGACCAGCCGGGATGGCGAGCGCCTGGCCGGCAGCTATGGGGACAACCATCTTCAGGTGGTCGCTGACTGCTCCAGCGTCGCGGGATCACGCCACATTTTCGAGGTCGCCAAAGCGCACCAGATGCTGCCGACGGCCTTCGCGCACTGCGTCGGCAACATCCGCCTGGGGGCACTGCATCGGGTGAGCGAGGGTGACTTTGCTGCCTGCCTCAACGCCAATCTGATCAGTGCCTTCCATACCCTGGCGGTTTTCGTCGGCGCCTTGCGCGACGCCAAGTCTCCGGGATCGGCGGTGCTGGTTTCGTCGGCTGCTGCACGCATCGGCACTCCCAATCACGAGGCGGTAGCGGCCGCCAAGGCCGGCGTCGAAGGACTGGTACGCAGTGCGGCGGCGACCTATGCGGGCAACGGCATCCGCATCAACGCCGTCGCTCCCGGCATCATGGACACGCCGGCAGCGACCTCCATATTGGGCACATCAATGGGCCGCGACGCAGCGGCTCGCCAGTACCCCTTGCCGGGCATTGGTTCAGCCGACGAACTGGCCGAACTGATGGTCTGGCTGCTCTCGGACAAGGCGGCGCGGGTGACGGGCCAGGTGTGGTCGATGGACGCCGGCTTTTCCACCATTCGGCCACTGGTCAGGTGAGGCGGCATGGAGCACTCTCGGCCTGATCCCATTCCGCGCAGGGTTGCCTTGCTCGGCTACGGCGGACTGCTGCCCTTGCTCGTCCTGGCATCCGCCAGCCACTTTCCGGCCTGGTACCTGCCGTTGCGCTTCCGGCTGACTACCGTGGGGTGCCTTTGCCTGACCGCAGGGGCTTTCGCTGAAACCGCTTGATCTTCCAACACCCATCGAGCAAGGGAGCAACGATGAACGCCTTCAACAGACTTCCGGGATTCGTTCAGACGCCGGCTGGGCGAGAGCGCGACGTACTGCGGCTGTTACCCCGCGTGCTGGTTTTCGGCACGCTGCTTCTGGCCCTGCCGTCGCTTGCCGCGAGGATCTTCTTCGGGGACGGGGATGCGGTGGAAGCCTCAACTCGTGTCCAGACGGTCGACATTCTTGCCATCAGTGTCCTGGTCCTGCACTGGACCGCGGTGCTGACGGTAGCGATAGCTGCATTGATCGTCATGGTGATGAAAGGTCCCGCTTACGTGGCGGACGCTTATCCTGTCGAGGATTCGGAAAGCCCGGATTCTTCGGATTGCCGCTAGCAGACCTTGTGGCGAAGGTTTGTTTGCCCGGTGTTCCGGGCTACTGTCGGATCGGATGGGAGTCGAGGCCACATGGTCGGCGATGAGCGAAGCAGACGAGATGCAGGTACCTCGGCCGTTCCTGGCGGACGTTGGTCCAGGTTTGCCCGGCTGGGTGCTCTCGCCGGCGGTGTTGCCGGCAGCATGCTGGCCGAAGGCACGCGACAATTCGCCCAAGGCAAGCGTCCGCGAGTCGGTGACCTGCTGCTGACGCCTGCAAACGTCCGTCGCGTTGCCGATCAGCTTGCCCAGTTGCGCGGTGCGGCGATGAAGTTGGGGCAGTTGTTGTCCATGGATGCAGGCGATCTATTGCCGCCGGAGCTTGGCGCTATCCTGGCGCGCTTGCGCGCCGACGCCAGAGCCATGCCTCCGAGTCAGTTGTCCAGCGTGCTCGATGCTCAGTGGGGACATGGCTGGGAACGTCATTTCCGGCAGTTCGCCTCTACGCCGGTGGCGGCAGCGTCGATTGGCCAGGTCCATCTGGCGCAGACGAAGGACGGGCGGCGCCTGGCCATAAAAGTGCAGTATCCCGGTGTTCGCCAGAGTATCGACAGCGACGTCGACAATGTCGCCACCCTGCTGCGCATTTCCGGACTTTTGCCGCATGGTCTGGATGTCGGGTTGCTGCTGCACGAGACAAAGCGCCAGTTGCACGCCGAAGCCGATTATCTAGGCGAGGGCGCCTGGCTTCGCCGCTACGCTGGGCTGCTCGCCGATGCGCCCGAGTTCATGCTGCCCGAGGTGCACGCCGACCTGACGACGGAAAGCGTCCTGGCGATGTCCTGCATGGGCGGCGAGCCGGTCGAATCCTTGCTGGATGCCCCGCAAGCGGAGCGCGATCGTGTGGCAGGGTTGCTGTTCGCGCTGCTCTTCCGAGAGATATTCGAATTCCGATTGATCCAGACCGACCCAAATTTCGCCAACTATCGCTACGACACTGCGACCCGCCAATTGATTCTGCTCGACTTCGGTGCCACACGCCGCTACCCGGCAGCCATCGTCGATGCCTATCGCCGGCTGATGGCGAGTGCCGTCGCCGGAGACCGGCAGGAAATGAGCGTTGCCGCCAGCGCCATCGGCTATTTTCGGGCTGACATCGGGGAGCGGCAGCGGCAGCTCGTCCTTGATGTCTTTCTGCAAGCCTGCGAACCCTTACGCCACGCCGGTGCCTACGATTTCGGGCATTCGGATCTGCCAGCGCGCATCCGCGACGCCGGTCTGGCCTTGAGCACCGAAAGGGATTCCTGGCATACCCCTCCGGCAGATGCCCTGTTCCTGCACCGCAAGGCGGGCGGTCTCTATCTGCTGGCGGCAAAGCTCAAGGCGCGGGTGGATATTCGCGCCTTGTTCCTGCCTTATGCGTCGCGGCAGGTGCCGTCATGAGCCGGCAGCGAGATCCCGGATGCTCAGGTCTGCCGTCCGGTCTTCGCCGTGCGCTGTCCCGGGCCGGGGTTGGCCGAGGTGGATCACTGGCTGTTGTGCATAGACGCGAACAGGGAGCATGAAAGCGCTCATTTGCCGCTTCGACACGCCCGAGGCTGTTGCCGCCTGGTACGCCATCGATGATCGCGTGATGGGTGGGGTCTCGACCAGCGGAATGGCCCTTGATCGGGAAGGGCATGCCGTTTTCTCGGGAACGGTTTCCCTCGCCAACAACGGCGGCTTTGCGTCCGTTCGCTCACCGGTGATGGCGTCCGGCAGCGTGGGTGGCTCAGCCTGTCTGCTCAGCGTGCGCGGTGACGGCAAGCGCTACAGGTTCAGCATCCGGACCGGAGCCGAGTTCGACGGCATCAGTTACCAGGCGGCTTTGCAGCCACCTGCTGGCGAATGGACGATATTGCGACTCGCCACAGCCGACTTTGTCCCGACCTGGCGAGGACGCGTCGTCGATCACCTGCCACCACTTGACCCCGCATGCGCACAACAGGTCGGCCTTCTGATCGGCGATCGACAGTCGGGTCCGTTCAAGCTCGATCTGCGTGCGATTGAATTGGTTCGCTGAAGGAGGGACGACCATGCTCAGGCTGTTCATTCTTTGTCTTGCGGCCATGGCCTGCTCCTTGCCGGTGGGCGCCGATGAGCCGCCTGTGCCGCTTGGCGAACTGACCAAGCCAGGGCGGATACTGATGCTGAGGCATGCCCACGCGCCGGGGTTCGGCGACCCGCCGAATTTCGTCATCGGTGATTGTTCCACACAGCGCAATCTTGATGCCAGCGGTCGGGCTCAGGCACGACGGCTGGGAGACCGTCTGCGTGCGGTCGGCCTGGCGAAAGCAAGCGTCTTTTCGAGCCAGTGGTGCCGCGCACTCGAAACGGCCCGCCTGCTGGACCTTGGCCCGGTAGTGCCCTTGCCCGCGCTGAATTCCTTTTTCGAACGGCCGGACGATAGGCAAATGATTCTCGACGGCTTGCGGGCGTTCCTCGCCAAGTTGCCCGTCGATGGCCAGCCGGTGATCCTGGTCACCCATCAAGTCGTGGTGAACGCCTTCACCCAGGCAACGCCTCCCGCCAGTGGCGGCAGTGTCTTTCAGAGCAACGGGACCGGGGCACCCAAGTGGCTTGGCGCCATCCCGGTGGAGGCGCGGGAAGCTTTATGAACAAGCACTCCGGTCGACGCCCAAGCCTCGGAGTGTTGTCCTGATGACTGACACCGTCGGCGGAAGTTCTGGTCAGGCTGACGGCCCGAAACTGAACTGGTCGCCTTCGCCGCTGGCCCTGAGTTGATCGGTGATGTCATACTGCACGCCGAGGTAGTAAATGACCTTGCCCTCGCGATCCAGCAGCGGGCGAATCGACAGTCGATTGAAGAACAACTCACCGCTCTTGCGATAGTTACGCAAGGTCACCACGCAGCCCTCATTTTTCGCGAGCGCCGCGCGGATCACGGCCAATGCTGGCTGTTCGCGCTCTTCTCCCTGCAAGAAGCGACAGTTGCGGCCGACAATCTCTCCTTGCGAGTAGCCGGATATCTCCTCGAAGACCTTGTTGGCATAGACAATGGGGTTGTCGGGCAAGTCCGGGTCGGACAGGGTGATGCCATTGACACAGGCATCGAGAATCTGGGTAAGAACGTAGGGAATCAAACCATCGTCTTTCGCCGTCGTGAACATCAGAGCCTCCGTGGACGTCAAATCTCGCAGCAATGCGATTGCTCTTGCACTGCTAGCCGTTGTTCAGCATTTCCTTTTCGATCAGCAGCTTGAGCTTTCTTACCGTCCGCTTGACCCCATCCTGCAGCGCGATGCGCACCAGTTTTTCGAATGGGCGGACGCGCGGCTCCAGCGCTTGCAGCTCGAAGCTGAAGGTCAGCGACGTGGATGAACCACGGTCGTCGAATTCGTAGATCGAGCAATAGGGAGCCGAAACGCCCTTGAAACAGACGCGCTTGAGTGGCTCGAGTTCGGCCACCTCAAAAACGGATTCGGACTTGTGGCCCTGATCGACACGGACTTGGCGGGCCTGGAAACCCACCTGCACCGGGCCGACCGAGAGCGGCTCGAGACGCACCACTTCCGGCGACCAGCGGGGATAGTTGGTCACGAAATCAACGGCGACAAACTGATAGACCCGGTCGATCTCATCAAACACCAGAACTTCCGCTGTAGCGGTGATCATTGGCCATCCTTCGCCATCGTTGCGTCGTGCTGCCTGCATCGATTCAGAAACGCTGGGCTGAGTGCCGCGTGCCCGGTTGCCGGCATCAACCGCGTCATTCTAAGTCGTTCTGGTCCGGCTGTCCGCGCCTGCTGCACCGACCTCATGACTCTTGCGTCGGGCAGAGAACCGCTTACGCCATCGAACGCCGATCGCGCGTGCGCGCAGCGCGCCGCCGTCACCTGAGCTGCGGCAGCGCACGGCTGCCGCAGCTCGCGCGAACCGTGCCGCGAGATTGCGGGTACAATCGACGGGCACTTGCCGAGGGACTTTCACCATGCGCTTCTCCGGATCAACCACTTACGTTACCACCCGCGACCTGAATCTGGCGGTCAACGCCGCCATCACCCTGCAGCGACCGCTGCTGATCAAGGGCGAGCCCGGCACCGGCAAGACCATGCTCGCCGAGGAAGTGGCGGCGGCGCTTGGCCTGCCGCTCTTCCAGTGGCACATCAAGTCGACCACCAAGGCGCAGCAGGGTCTCTACGAGTACGACGCGGTTTCGCGCCTGCGCGACTCGCAGCTGGGTGAGGCGCGGGTTGCCGACATCGGCAGCTACATCGTCAAGGGAGTCCTGTGGCAGGCGTTCGAATGCGAAACGGCGTCGGTGGTGCTGATCGACGAGATCGACAAGGCGGACATCGAGTTTCCCAATGACCTGCTGCGCGAGCTCGACCGGATGGAGTTCTTTGTCTACGAGACGCGGCAGACCGTTCGCGCCCGCCAGCGGCCGGTCGTCTTCATCACTTCGAACAACGAGAAGGAACTGCCTGACGCCTTCCTTCGCCGCTGCTTTTTCCACTACATCCGCTTCCCCGACAAGGAGACGATGAAGTCGATCGTCGATGTCCATTTCCCCGGCCTCAAGCCGGCGCTGCTGCGCGAGGCGCTCGAGGTCTTTTTTGAACTGCGCGAGATTCCGGGCCTGAAGAAGAAGCCCTCGACCTCGGAACTGCTCGACTGGCTGAAGCTCCTTCTGGCCGAGGACATTCCTCCCGACGTCCTGCGCAGCAAGGACCAGAAGGCCGCCATACCACCGCTGCATGGCGCCCTGCTGAAGAACGAGCAGGACGTGCATCTCTTCGAGCGTCTGATCTTCATGGCGCGCCACAACCGCTGAGGCCGCGCCGTGCACGGTGCCGATGACCGCCGACGATGCTGATCGACTTCTTCCTGCACCTCAAGGCGAGCCGCCTGCCGGTGTCGATCAATGAGTTCCTGGCGCTGCTCGAAGCGCTGCAGCAGCACGTCATCGAGCACAGCATCGACGACTTCTACCTTCTTGCGCGCGCCGTTCTCGTCAAGGACGAAAGCCACTTCGACAAGTTCGACCGGGCTTTTGGCGAGTACTTCAAGGGCGTCGAGGCGCTGCCTGGAATGGAAGTGCTGATCCCGGAAGACTGGCTGCGGCGGGCGGTCCGGAAGCACCTCAGCGACGCCGAACGGGCCCAGCTCGAGAAGCTCGGCTGGGAGAAGCTGATGGAGACCTTCAGGCAGCGCCTGGCCGAGCAGAAGGAGCGTCACTCCGGCGGCAACAAGTGGATCGGCAGCGGCGGCAGTTCACCCTTCGGCCATGGCGGTACGCATCCCGAAGGGATCCGGCTGGGCGGCCGGAGCGAGAACCGGTCGGCGGTGAAGGTCTGGGAGAAGCGGGAGTACCGCAACCTCGACGACAGCGTCGAACTCGGCACGCGCAACATCAAGGTCGCGCTGCGCCGCCTGCGCCGCTTCGCGCGCGAGGGTGCCGCCGAGGAACTCGACCTCGAGGGGACGATCGCCGGCACGGCGCGCAACGCCGGCTGGCTCGATCTGAAACTGCGGCCGGAGCGGCACAACGCCGTCAAGGTCCTGCTGCTGCTCGACATCGGCGGCTCGATGGATGATCACATCCGCGTCTGCGAGGAGCTTTTCTCCGCTTGCCGCAGCGAGTTCAAGCACCTCGAACACTACTACTTCCACAACTGCGTTTACGACTACCTGTGGCGCGACAACCGCCGTCGCCACAGCGAGCGGATCCCGACGCACGACGTACTGCACAAGTACGGCAACGACTACAAGCTGATCTTCGTCGGCGACGCCTCGATGAGCCCCTACGAGCTGCTGCAAGCCAACGGCAGCATCGAGTTCAACAATGCCGAACCCGGTGCCGCCTGGTTGCGCCGTCTCACAGACACCTGGCCGCACAGCATCTGGCTCAACCCCGAATCAGAGCATTCGTGGCCGTACCGGCAATCGACCTCGCTGATCCACAATCTGCTCGGCGGCCGCATGTTCCCGCTGACGCTCGACGGGCTCGAGCGGGGGATGCGTCTGCTGAGCAAGTAGCCGCACGCATCGTGCTCCCCGCCGACGCTTCAGGGCAGTTGGCTGCCGTCGCGTCCGATCACCTGCTGGTGGCTGTAGTCGGTCGCCGGCGGGCGAGCGACCGTGCCGCGCGCCTGCAGGTAATCGACGAAGGTCTGCGTATAGTTGAGATAGGTGTTGATGCTGCGGCCTGCCTGGTTGAGGCCGGCGAGCGTCGCGTAGCCGTCACCGCCGGTTGCCAGATAATCGCTGGTGACCAGCGTGTAGTTCCGCTGCGGGTCGAGGGGCTGCCAGGTCTCGCTGCCCTTCGCCAGGACCTCGATCCGGCTGAAACGACGCCCGCGCGGCTGTGTCAGGTCGAGCCGCCAGCGCAGGCCGGCAGCGTAGGGGTGCGAGCCATCCGAACCGCCACTGTCGAGGTAGTTGCCGACGCCATCTTCGAGGACTTCGACGAGTTGGCGACCACTGAGCTGCACTTCGTAGAGGACGTTGGTGTAGGGCAGGACGCTGTACGCGGTGCTGTAGCTGACATCGCCCGGTGGCAGCGGCGCGCGGATGCCGCCGCCATTCTGCAGCGCGACGTCAGCGAGCTTGCTGGCCTGGCGATAGGCTTCGGCGACCGCTTGCGCGATGTCGCTGCCGCGCGCCAGCCGGTTCGCGTTCTCGCAGCCAGTGACGCCGCTGCTGCGGTTGGTCGCTTCGCCGGGAACCCGCACCAGGCAGAGCGATTCGGTGGCTGTGCCGATCCTCTGCCGTTTCATGTCGTCGAGGCGGCTGGCGTAGCGCGCGAGCTCCGCCTGCGCGAGCGGGTCGGGCGTGACGATACGGGCGCCGGAGCCCTGCAGCGCGTCGACGATGCGGCTGCGCGTCGCCGCGTTGATGGCGACGAAGGCGTTGCTGGCATCCTTCTGCCGGAAGTCGTCGCCGAGCGGCAGCGTCACCGAGCCGCTGCAGCTCGCGACGGCTGCGCGCTCGTCAAAGCGCACCTCCAGCAGGCCGAAGACCTTGGCGTATTCCCAGGCTTGGCCGATACAGACCGGATCGCCGTCGCGGTTGCTGACGACGGTCGGGTAGGGCCCCGCCGCCGCGGTGATGCCGATCGCTGAAAAGTCGCCGAGCAGGGTATGCGAATCACCACCGATGATGACATCGACCTCGCTGAGTCGTGCCGCCATCGCCTTGTCGGCCTCGTAGCCCTGGTGGGTGACGAGAATGATGTGACGGATGCCGCGTTCGCGCAGGCCGTCGATCGTCCGCTGCGCCGTCTCGACTTCGTCGAGGAAGCGGGTCGTCGGCAGCGGGCGCGACGAGTTCATCGTCTTGCCGCGCACCTCGATGCCGATGATGCCAACGGTGGTGTTGCCGAACTGCCGCAAGAGATAAGGCTGAAGGTAGTCGTTGCCGCGCATCGGCGCCAATGGCGAGCCGATCGCCGGCTCGACGTTGGCGGCGAGAACGGCTGTCCGGCACGGTCCCTTGCGCAGGTGGTCGAGAAAGCGCCGCAGCCCGGCGTCGCCTTCGTCGAACTCGTGGTTGCCGAGCTCGAAGGCATCAAAACAGACGGTGTTCATCAGTGCCGCGTCCGCCTCGCCGTTGTACAGCGTGTGGTACAGCGTGCCGGTCATCGCGTCGCCAGCGTGGATCTTCAGCAGGTTCGGCAGCCCCGAGCTGGCCCGGAAGAGCGTCGTCAGCCGGGGAAAGCCGCCCACCTCGACACGTGTCGGCACGCCGTCGAGCCGCAGTTCGAAGTCGGGCTGCGGCTCGAGGTTGGAGTGGTGATCGTTGATGTGGGCGATGTGGATCTCGAGACCGGTCGACGGGCCGGGGGCTGGCGGTGCGGTCGTCTGGCAGGCGGCAAGCACGCAGCTGAGGACGAGCAGGCCGGAAGACAGACGGGCGGGGCAGGACTGGTGGCGCATGACGGTGGTCCGGCGGGCTGGCTCGGCGAGGCAGCAGGGGTTGCGGGATGAAACCACAGCATAAACCCTGCCGCTCGCGTCTGCCAGCGCTCTGGCTGTCGTGCCGGCGGCGGCATCTGGCCGCGCCGCACGTTCGCCGGTGCCGTTATCGCGCGGTGCCCGTGCCCGCGGCGAACGCCGGCTCCGGTCTTGGTGATTGCGCGGGCTGCTGTTAGACTGGTTCGCGGCCAGTGGCGAATGCGGTGCGCTCTGGCGGGCCGGTTCGCGCAGCGCCAATCGGCGCGGGGCACTCACACTCAGGGAGAAGGAAATGGGATTGTTCGACTTCGTCAAGGCAGCCGGCGAGAAGCTGTTTCGTGCCGGCGACACCGACTCGGCAGCAGCGGCAGCGGCTGCTGCGCCCGATGATCAGGCGGCGCAGGCGCACCTGGACGAGCTGAATCGAACGGCTGGCGACGCGATCGAGGCGTACATCAACACGCAGGGCCTGGCGGTGACCGGTCTGACGGTGACCTTCGATGGCGCCAGAGGTGCGGCGACGGTCTTCGGCGTTGCCGGCGACCAGGCAAGCAAGGAGAAGATCCTCCTCTGTTGTGGCAACGTGGCCGGCGTCTCGCAGGTCAACGACATGCTGTCGGTCGATCAGGGCGCACCCGAAGCGAGCTTCTACACCGTCGTGTCGGGTGACAACCTGTCGAAGATTGCCAAGGCGCACTATGCCGACGCCAACAAGTACATGGCGATCTTCGAGGCCAACAAGCCGATGCTCGGCCATCCGGACCGGATCTATCCCGGTCAGGTGCTGCGCATTCCACCTCTGTAAGCCGTTGCACGGCCATCATTCACCGGGTTTCGCGAGCACGCAGCCCGCCGCCCGGAATTCTTCAGCTTCGTTCGGAAGTCGTTGATGGGTATCGTCTGGACAATCGTCCTGGGCTTCGTCATTGGTGTGATTGCCAAGCTGCTGCATCCCGGCAAGGAGAACATGGGCTTCATCGTCACCGTCCTGCTTGGCATCGCTGGCTCGCTGTGTGCCGGCCTGGTGGGCCAGCTTCTCGGCTGGTACCAGGCCGGCGAGGGCGCCGGATTCATCGCTTCGGTGATCATGGCGGTGATCCTGCTGGTCATCTACGGGCGCTTGCGCGGCAGGTCGTCGTAGTCTTCCCGTGGTGGTTGCCCGTTCCTGCACTGACTAACGGTCATGACTTTCGACACACCCCTGATGATGAAAGTCGTGACCGTTTTCCTCATCCCCGGCCCTTCTCCCGCGCACGGTAGAAGGAGATTCGCGAGTCGCAGACGCGACTTTCACATCAAGGCTGGCGCGGCGCCGCCAGGCGCTCGAGCATGCTGCGCACCGCGCTGATCTGCAGCCCGTCGCGCGTCGGGTAATCGCTGCCGGTGTAACCCCACCAGTCCCAGCAGGCGAAGGGATTGCTGATCCACTTCCACGATCCGATTGCCGGTCCGTGGCGCGGCACCGTTTGCGGGTAGAGGACAAGCAGGCGATTGCTGTCGGCCCAGCGGTTGTAGCCGGCGCCGTCGACGAAGCGTCGCCCGATCTGTGCGGCGCTCTGGCGGCAACCATGGAAGGCGACATGCAGCCGGCACGAAGATTCGCGACACGCCTTCGGAACGTAGAGATAGGCCTCGTCGGCGAGGCCGGAATCGATCGGCCGACCGGCGGCGAAGGCGCCCTGGTCAAAAGCCAGCACTTCGCCGCTGCTGTCGGCGGCCGGGGGCTGCAGCGGGCCGAGCATGTGGCGCAGCATTTCGCCGGCTGGATCGAGGTCGCCGCAGCGGTTGATGTAGGGCGACGCGGTGCTGCTGCAGGTGTTGGCCTGTGGGTCGGCGATCGAGATCATCGCGTGCGCTGCCTCGGGCACGCGCACGAAACGGATCGCCGTCGGCGGCAGCCACTCGCCATAGAACGCGGCGAGTTGTTCGACGACCGCGGTCCTCACCGTCTCGTCCCTGTCGCCGGAGAGCAGCCAGACGCGGTCGTCGCGCAGATCGTCGGGCGGGTCGATCCGCCCGCTGCGCGCCAGTGCCTCGGTGCGGGCGCGCAGTTCGCCAACCGAAGGCAGCGGTGCCCACGACGAAGGGGACATACAGCGCGTGAGTGCCCGCCAGGCGGATCCGTTGGCGCAGTCGTAGGGGCCACCGGCAAGAACGCCGGCGCCCCTGACCAGGCGCGAATGTGCCACCTGAAACTGGACCGCCATGTAGCCGCCGGAGGAAATCCCGGACACCGTCAGCTGACCCAGGTCCGCTCCCAGCGCCGGCAAGGGCGGCAAGGGCGGCGCTGCGGGAGCAGGCCGGGCGATGGTGATGCTGGCGAGGAGCAGCAGGGCGGCGAGGCCGCGCCGAGAGCCCGGGCGTGTGTTCATCGAAGTGACTTCCAGAAGGGGTGCGACTCCGTATCGGCGAATGCTACCAGATCGCCCGCTTGCCGGTGGCGGCGGCCGGTCCTGGAATGCGCGCTGCCGCGGCAGCCTTGTTGCCGGGCTGCCGCACCCTTACACTGTGCGCTCACTCAATCCAGGCCGCGCCGGGCGCGGATCGCCATGCGCCAGTCTGCCGTTGCCGTGGACTCGAAGCTTCCACGAGTCGGGACCACCATCTTCACCGTCATGTCGAAGCTTGCCGCCGACTGCGGGGCGATCAACCTGTCGCAGGGTTTCCCCGATTTTCAGGCTGAACCGGCGCTCTTCGATGCGACCTGTGCCGCGATGCGTGCGGGCAGGAACCAGTACCCGCCACTCGCCGGCATGGTCGAACTGCGCGCGGCGATTGCCGGCAAGGTGGCGGCACTCTACGGTGCCGAGTACGATGTCGACGGCGAAATCACCGTCACTGCCGGCGCGACGCAGGCGATCTTCACCGCCATTGCGGCATTCGTCAGGGCCGGCGACGAGGTCCTCGTCTTCGAGCCGGTCTACGACAGTTACGTGCCGGCGATCGAGACCGTCGGTGGCAGAGCGGTCTTTGCCAGCTTGCGCTTTCCCGATTACCGGCCGGACTGGGAGCAGGTGCGCTCGCTGCTCGGGCCGCGCACGCGGATGATCATCATCAACTCGCCGCACAACCCGACCGGCAGCCTGTTGCGCGGCGACGATCTCGATCGACTCGCGGCGCTGACGCGCGGTACGGGCATCGTCGTCCTCGCCGACGAGGTCTATGAGCACATCGTCTTCGACGGTCGCCGGCACGCGAGCGTCGCCGGCCATCCGGAACTCGCCGCGCGCAGCATCGTCGTCTCGTCCTTCGGCAAGACCTACCACATCACCGGCTGGAAGGTCGGCTACGTCCTGGCTGCGCAGGAACTGATGAGCGAGTTCCGCAAGGTGCACCAGTTCAACGTGTTCACCGTCAATACGCCGTGCCAGATCGGCATTGCCGACTACATGCAGGATGCCTCACGCCACCTCGGACTGGCGGACTTCTACCAGGCAAAACGCGATTTCTTCCGCCAGCAGCTCGCGGCCTCGCGCTTCGAACTCCTCCCGTGTCACGGCACCTACTTCCAGCTTGCCCGCTACGGCGCGATTTCCGACCTGCCCGACCGTGAGTTCGCCTGCTGGCTGACGCGCGACGCCGGGGTGGCGGCGATCCCGGTATCGGTTTTCCGGAACGATGGCGTCGATGACCGTGTCGTCCGCTTCTGCTTCGCCAAGCAGGAGGCGACGCTGGCCGCCGCCGGCGAGAGGCTCCGCCGCCTGTAGGATTTCGGGGACAGTATATGTAACTCCGGTGGCAGTACCCTCGTTGAGCGCCGCGCCAATCAGGCGTGGCTCCGGTTACCGTCCGGCGACCGCACAGGCGATCATCGTGGGCGTGACCTATTTCGTCGATCTGGCACTGTCCGGCAATCAGCGCGGCGGCGCCAATGACTCCATGACCTGATGCATCATCAAGGAAGCTACCGGCGACGAACTCGTGGCCACGGTCAGCGGGCTGACACCGGCCTCGCCGTTCGCAACGCTGACGGCCTCTTTCCAAGGTATCAGCGCACCCGAGTCGTGGCGTCTGTTCGTGGAAGGGCTCGGTAGCGACAACGTCGGCGCGATCCTCGATAGCCCCGCCGCTTGCCGCGTTGACGCGCGGCGCGACTCGCCGGCTTGCCGGCGACAATACGGAGCCCACCAGTTCGGCGAGAGTTTAGTATACTGTCCCCCGAATCAGACCCCGGCCACGTCAAGGAGAAGCGATGAGCATGCTGCAGGAGTTCAAGGAATTCGCCATGAAGGGCAACGTCATGGATCTCGCCGTTGGCGTGATCATCGGCGGTGCTTTTGGCAAGATCGTCGATTCGGTGGTTTCTGACCTGATCATGCCCTTCATTGCTTGGATCATGGGGGGCAAGCTGGACTTCTCGGGGATGTTCCTGGTTCTCGGAACGGTACCCGACGGCACGGCGATGACGCTCAACGCGCTGAAGCAGGCGCAGGTGCCCGTGTTTGCCTACGGTAGCTTCCTGACGATCCTGCTCAACTTCATCATTCTCGCGTTCATCATCTTCATCATGATCAAGCAGATGAACCGTCTCAAGCGGACTCAGCCCGAGCCCGAGGCGCCGCCGGCGGCCGCTCCCGAAGCGTCCGAGGAAGTCGTGCTCCTGCGCGAGATTCGCGACAGCCTGAAGAAATAGCTTCGCGTTGTCCGCGCCTGACCCGCCTGACGACTCGGGCGTGGACTTGCCCAGTTCTCACTTCCCGAGGCCCTTGCTGCCGTCACCGGCAAGCACCAGGGTCATCTGCTCGGGGTCGATGTACTTGCGAAAGGCGGCGCTGGCCTGTTCCGGGGTCACTGCCATGATCCGGGCTTCGAAGGCCTGCGAATCGCGCCAGTCGCGGCCGCGATCGAGCAGCGACGTCCAGCCCGAGGCGATCGCTGCGTCCTGAGAGCGTGCGACCGCACTTGCTTCGACGATGCCTGTCTTGGCGGCGGTGACTTCGGCTGCGCCGAAGCCGGCGTCGCGCGCGCGGCGAAGCTCTTCGAGCAGCGCCCGTTCGGCACGCGCGGCGTTCTGCGGTGCGACCATTGCCGCCACCGTCCACGTCGACAAGCGTTCCCGCTGGCCGATCGACAGGCTCGAGGCGACGCTGTAGCTAAGCCCGTCCTTCTGCCGCAGGCGATCCATCAGGCGGCTGCTCAGGCCGCCGCTGTTGCCAAAGATGTAGTTGGCGACGTACAGCGCCGCCGCGTCGGCATCGTCACGCTGCAGGTCGATGTCGAGCCGTGCTCGCAGGAAGGCATTCTCCTTGTCGGGCGCGTCGATGACGATGCGTCGTGGCGGTACCGGGCGGAACTCCCGCTCAAGGCGCTGGTAGGCCGACTGCGAACGATAGTCGGCGAACAGCCGCCGGAGTTCGTCCTCGATCGCCTGCGGATCGAAGTCGCCGACGATCGCGATCTCGCCGCGTGCCGTGCCGACGAGGTCGCGCTGATACGCGACCACCGCGTCCAGTTCGAGCCGCCGCAATTGCTCGATCCGTTCCGGCAGCGGCGTGTGGTGGCGCGGGTCGCCGGGCGGGTAGGTGTTGAAATGCGAGGCGAGGGCGTCGCCGGCGAGTTGCTCGGGGCTGTCGAGCTGAGACTGCAGGGCCGTCAGGTATTCGCGCCGCAGTTCTTCGAATTCGGCCGGCGGGAAGCTCGGCTCGCTGAGCAGCTGCGCGGCGAGGGCCAGCGCCTCCGGCAGCTTGTCGCGCGTCGTCTCGAACTGTGTCATGCCGCCGCGGACCTTCAGGCGAGTCAGTTCATCGGCGATCTGCTGCCGGCTCAACTGCCGGGTGCCCCGCGGCAGCATGGCGATCGCCAGTGCGCCAGCCATCTTGCGGTTCTTGAGCGACTGTTCGTCGCCCCAGCGGAAACTCATCGCGACGTTGACCGTCTGGCCGCGGTTCTTCTTCGGTAGCAGGGCCACCTTGAGATCACCGAAGCTGCTCACCCGGGTCCGCCGATCGATATTTGCGTAGGCAGGGTCGAAAGCCTCGCCGGCATCTCCGCGTTCGGCGGGACGATAGCCTGCGAGCCGCTCGGCTGCCGACGGCGCCTTGGGCAGCACGGCGCGTTGCGGCGAGTCGTCCGGGATGAAGACGCCGAGAACACGGTTGTCACGGACGAGGTAGCGGGCAGCGGCGGCATCGACCCGTGCTGCCGTGATCTGCTCGAGCTGATCGCGGGCGTGGAAAAACAGCCGCCAGTCGCCAAGCGCGATGTACTCCGACAGCATCACAGCGAAGGATTCGGGATCGCTGAGCGCGCGTTCGTAAGAGGTCCGCGCTTCTGCCAGCGCACGCTCGAGTTCGGCAGCGGTCGTCGGCTGGCGTGCCAGCCCGCCCTCGATGACTTCGAGCATCGCCTCGCGAGCGCGCTCCAGCGATTCACCCCTGGCGACGACGGCGCCGAAGACGACGAAGCCCGGCTCACGCGTGTCGACCGGGTAGGCGAACACCTGTGTTGCCAGGCCGGTCTGCACCAGGGCGCGGTAGAGGCGGCCGTTGGGCGTATCGCCGAGCACCTCGCCGGCGATGCTGATCGCTTCGGCATCGGGGTGCAGGCTGGCGGGAGTGCGGTAGGCAACGGTCAGCAGTTGCACCTCGCCCTTGCGCCGGATGACGAACTGGCGCTCGCCGTCGGCCGTCGGTTCCACTGTCCATTGCTCCGGCAGTACGCGTTTCGGCCGAGGCAGCTTGCCGAAGGAGCCGACGATCCAGTCGAGCGCCTTCTGCTCGTCGAACCGGCCGGCGACCGTCAGCACGGCGTTGTCCGGCTGGTAGAAGCGGCGGTAGAAGGCCTGCAGATTCTCGATCCTGACGTTCTCGATGTCGCTGCGCGCGCCGATCGTGCTGTTGCCGTAGTTGTGCCAGTCGAAGAGCAGTGACTGCATGCGCTTGAACATGACGCTCGCGGGCTCGTTCTCGCCCATCTCAAACTCGTTGCGGACGACGCTCATTTCGCTGTCGAGATCCTTGCGCGCGATGAAGGAATTGACCATCGCGTCGCTACTCCAGGCGAGCGCCCAGCGGAGGTTGTCGTCGCCGGCCGGGAAAGTGAGGTAGTAGTTCGTCCGGTCGAGCCAGGTCGAACCGTTGATCTCGAAGCCGCGCGCCTGAAACTGCCGTGCCGGGTCGGGGAACTTCTTCGATCCCTTGAAGATGAGGTGCTCGAGCAGGTGGGCCATGCCGGTCTCGCCATAGTTCTCGTGCCGTGAACCGACGAGATAGGTGACATTGACCGTGGCGGTCGGTTTGCCGGCATCGGGGAAGAGGACGCAGCGCAGACCGTTGGCCAGCCGGTATTCGCTGATGCCTTCGACGGTGGCGACGTGCACGACACCGGCGGGAAGCCGGATCGCCGTTGCCGCTGGGGCGGCAGCGGCGGCCGGGAGGAAGGCCAGTGTCAGCCAAGCCAGAAAGCCGCTGAGCATCTTGTTCCATCGCTTCATTGCACGCTCCGTGATGCTTGCAGCCACCAGCGTCGGTGGCCGGCGCTGGTCCGCGTTTGCCCGCGTGGCAGGAACAGCCTTGCAGATTGTCGGGGTTGGCGGATCATGGGCTGCCAGAATGGAAACGGCCCGCACAGAGGGAGGGCTGCGCGGGCCGGGGGCTGCGTCGCCGCCATGCGGAGGAGGGGGGGGGGGGGGGGGTTGGGGGGGACAGGG
>DDUX01000056.1:0-9167 GCA_002345025.1 Candidatus Accumulibacter iunctus
GCGGACACCCGGCTGATACGAGGGGGTCACCGCGCCGAGCCGGGTCGATGGCCGGCCGGCCAGAAAGTCGCCGACGAGCTGTGCCGGCGCCTCATAGCTGCCGCCGCCGAGTTCGAAGGCGCGCGCTTCGAGCTGCCGCTGCAGCTCGATGCCGGCCAGCGGCCCGCCGGGGTAGTCGCTCGGCGTGATGCCGACGACGATGCCGGCGTTGGCGTTGCGCTCGTTGCGCGAATACTGGCTCATGCCGTTGGTGACGACCCGCCCGGTCTCGGAAGTCGCCGCGACGACGGTACCGCCGGGACACATGCAGAAGCTGTAGACCGAGCGGCCGTTGCGGCAGTGGTGGACGAGCTTGTAGTCGGCAGCGCCGAGCAGCGGGTGGCCGGCGTGCGGCCCGAGTCGCGCGCGGTCGATCAGCGATTGCGGATGCTCGATGCGAAAACCGATCGAGAACGGCTTCGCCTGCAGGGAGACACCGGCGGCGTGCAGCACTTCGAAGGTGTCGCGGGCGCTGTGCCCGAGCGCCAGGATGACGTGCGCGGCCGGCACTTCGCTGCCGTCGGCCGTGGTCACACCGCGCAGGCGGCCGTCCTCGATCAGCAGGCCGCTGACCCGGTGCTGGAAGCGGACCTCGCCGCCGAGGCTCTCGATCTCGTGCCGCATGCGTTCGACCATGCCGACGAGGCGGAAGGTGCCGATGTGCGGCTTGCTGACGTGCAGGATCTCGGCCGGCGCGCCGGCCTTGACGAACTCCTCGAGGACCTTGCGCCCGTAGTGCCGCGGGTCGCGGATCTGGCTGTAGAGCTTGCCGTCGGAGAAGGTGCCGGCGCCGCCTTCACCAAACTGCACGTTCGACTCGGGATCGAGCTGCTTGCGCCGCCAGAGTCCCCAGGTATCCTGGGTACGTTCGCGGACCGCCTTGCCACGTTCGAGGACGATCGGCCGGAAGCCACTCTGCGCCAGGATCAGCGCGGCGAAGATGCCGGCCGGCCCGAAGCCGACGACGAGCGGCCGCTCGGCGAGCGCCGCCGGCGCCCGCCCGACGAAGCGGTAGCGCATGTCCGGCGTCGGCTGCAGGTGGCGATCGCCGGCCAGACGGGCGAGCACCGCCGCTTCATCCGCCAGCGCGACGTCGACACTGTAGATGAAGGTCAGTGCGCTGTTCTTGCGGGCATCGTGGCTGCGCCGGAAGATGCTCAGCGAGCGGATGTCGGCCAGTTCGACGCCAAGGCGCGCGGCGACCGCCGCCGGCAGCGCGGCGGCGGCATGCTCGATCGGCAGGCGGATTTCGCTGATTCGCAACATGCTCGCGGTGGTCGGTGCAGGCCTGACGCCGCTCAGGACTGCTGCCCGTAGCCGGCGAACTTCGCCAGCACGCGGGTCATCTCGGCGCCGTCGAGCAGCACCGGCGGCGCCACCTGGCAGGCGCGCCAGTACTGTTCGCAGAGGGCCTCGAGTTCGACGCCGAGCGCCAGCGCCTGCGGCAGATCGCGGCCGACGACGAGCATGCCGTGATTCGCCAGCAGACAGCCGCAGCGCCCGTCGATCGCACGCAGCACGGCTGCCGACAGCGCCTGCGTACCGAAGGTGGCGTAATCGCTGCAGCGCAGGCTGTCGCCGCCGAAGCGCGCGATCATGTAGTGAAAGGCCGGGATATCGCGGCGCAGACAGGCAAGGCTGGTGGCGAAAGGCGAATGCGCGTGCAGGATGGCGCCGGCGTCGGCGCGGTCGGCGTAGAGGTCGCGGTGGAAGCGCCACTCCGACGATGGCTGGCGGCGGCCGACGGCGACGCCGTCGAGGCGCACTTGGACGATGTCGTCGACCTGCAGCGCGTCGTAGTCCATGCCGCTCGGCGTGATCAGGAAAGCCGCTTCGCCATCCGCCGGCGCGCGCATGCTGAGGTTGCCGGCGGTACCACGGTTGAGACCGAGATCGCCCATGCGCCGCGCGCAATCGATCAACTGCTGCCGCAGTTCAATCATCTGCCTGTTCCGGGTAGAGCGCGCGCAGGCTGTCGGCGGCGCAGCAGCCGCGTTCGCTGATGATGCGGTCGACGAGGCTCGCCGGCGTGACGTCGAACGCCGGGTTGGCAACGGCGGCAGTGGCCGGCAGTTGCCTCAGCTCGCCGGGCACACCGGCGGCGTCGCAGCCGTGCAGCAGCCGCAGTTCGTCGCCGGCGCGCTCCTCGATCGGGATCGCCGCGCCGTTGGCACAGGCGAAGTCGATTGTCGACCGTGGCGCGGCGACCAGGAACGGCACGCTGGCGGCGCGCGCCGCCAGCGCCTTCAGGCAGGTGCCGATCTTGTTGGCGACGTCGCCGTTGGCGGCGATGCGGTCGGCGCCGACGATCACCGCGCCGATACCGCCACGCGCGAGCAGCAACCCGGCCGCATTGTCGGCGATGACGGTGTGCGGCACCCCGTGCTGACGCAGTTCCCAGGCGGTGAGCAGACCCTGGTTGCGCGGACGCGTCTCGGAGACCCAGACGTGCACGTCGATGCCGGCGTCGAAAGCGGCGTAGACCGGTGCCAGTGCCGTGCCATGATCGACCGTTGCCAGCCAGCCGGCGTTGCAGTGGGTCATGATTTCGAGTCGCGCCTCGCCGCGCCGACCGGCAAGCAGGAGTTGCAGGCCGTGGGCGCCGATCCGCCGGCACTGGTCCACGTCGTCGTCGGCGATCGTTGCCGCCTCGAGCCAGGCGGCGTCGGCACGCGCAGCGGGTGGCAGCGGCAGCAGGCGGGACTGCATCCGCGCCAGCGCCCAGCGCAGGTTGACTGCCGTCGGCCGCGTCGCCGCCAGCAAATGCGCCGCCGCCAGCAGTGCTTCGTCATCGGCACGCCGGTCGAGCGCCAGCGCCAGGCCGTAGGCGGCGGTCACCCCGATCAGCGGCGCACCGCGTACCTGCATGCAGCGGATCGCCTCGGCCGCGTCTTCGAGGCGGTGCAGCCGGTGGACGCGGAAGGCATGCGGCAGCGCCGTCTGGTCGATGACGTCGACGGCACGCGCGCCGGCGACGGGCCAGATCGTTCGCAACGGGGTGCCATTGACTTGCATGGACCGGCATTCTAGCAGCCGCCGCTCCGCCTGCCGAATGGCAGTCCCCGCCGACCACCGGCGGCGGGCCCGGCCGCCCCTGCAGACCGGTGCGGCGAAAGCACGCCGCGACCCGCCACGACCGCGGCAAAGCCCTTAGAATGGTTGTCTGCAGGGCAAGGGGGACCCCCGCCCGCCCGGGTGATGGCGGATGCCGACCGGCGACTCGCCGGCCCGCTTTTCGTGACGCGCCCAGCGACTCCGCCGGGCGCTGGCGACCTGCCCGCCGCTGCAGCATCCTGCAACCAGTGCACCACAGCCGTGAGGACTGCCATCATGAAGCGACCCAATCGTGACGAACATCTGTTCAGCCCCGGACCGAAGAGAATCCTGGCCCTCGATGGCGGAGGAATCCGCGGCATTCTCACCGTTCAGGTCCTGAAGCGGATTGAAGGCCTGCTGCGTGCCCGCGCCGGTGGTGATGCGGCGTTCCGCCTCTGCGACTACTTCGACCTCATCGGCGGCACCTCGACCGGCGCCATTCTCGCCGCCGGGCTGGCGACCGGGATGTCGGCCGACGAACTCGAGAGCCTTTACCACGAGCTGGGCGATGCCATCTTCGATCCGGACGTGCTGCGCTGGGGACTGCTGCGGGCCAAGTTTTCCAAGGCACCGCTCGAGAAGGCGCTGAAGCGGCAGTTCGGCGACATCACGCTCGGCGACCCGACGCGGATTCGCACCGGCCTGGCGATCATGCTCAAGCGTTTCGATACCGGCAGCCCATGGGTCGTGCACAACAATCCGCGCGGCCGCTACTTCAGCCCGAGGCCAGGCGGCAAGGCGCTCTCCAACAGCGAGTTCCTGCTCTGGCAAATCGTTCGCGCCAGTACCGCGGCGCCGCACTACTTCGATCCCGAGAAGCTGGCCGTCGGCCGCGATGCCTTGGGCAAGGAGCAGGCCGGGGTCTTCGTCGACGGCGGCGTCAGTCCGCACAACAACCCCGCGCTGCAGTTGCTGATGCTCGCCTGGCTGCGCGGTTATGCGCTGCAGTGGCCGGCCGGAGCGGAGAAGCTGCTGCTCGTTTCGTGTGGCACCGGCATCAACGAGACGGCCCTCGACCCGGACAGGACAGCGCCGGCAGCGGCCGAGGCGGTCATCGGGCTGGCCTCACTGATGGATGACGCGCTGGCGCTCAACGAGCAGTTGCTGCAGTGGATGTCGGTCAGCCCGACGGCACGGGTGATCGATCGCGAGGTCGGCGACCTGGCAACCGACCATCCGGCCGGCGGACCGCCATTGCTCACCTACCTGCGCTACAACGCCCACCTCGACGGTGACTGGCTGCGTGCCAACGTCCGACCGGACTACAGCGATACCGACGCGAAGACGCTGCGCGAGATGGACAAGCCAAAGAATAGGCCGCAGCTGGTCGAGATCGGCCAGGCGGTCGCACGCAAGGTCGAGGAAGGGCATTTCCCGCCGGTCTTCGACATCCGTTAATGTGAAAGTCGCGTCAGCGACTCGCGAATCTCCCTTCTCCCGTGCGCGGGAGAAGGGCCGAGGATGAGGGAAACGGTCATGACCTTCATCATCAGGGCTGTGTCGAAAGTCATGACCGTTGGCCCACCGGCGGCGGCCATCACTGGCGCCCAGCGACTGCCGTCGGCGCCGGCCACGAGACTGGCGCCGCCCTACCCGCCGCGAGGTCGTGCCATCGACAGACTGCGGCAACGATGGTTGCGAAGCGGACAACTCACTTACAATGCTGTCCTGCAAGGCATGGCAGGGACTGGCCAGCGACAGACGACAGGCAGACGACGCGCGCCGCGACCGGCCGCGCTGACCGATGCTGCTGACGAGCACCCGTCGGGGAGAGACGCCGGCATGCCCGGACGCCCACGCAGGGGGTCCGGCGGAGATCGGCGCCAGAGCGGTTTCATCAACAAGAAAGGAGCAGAGATGTCTTATTCGGCCTTCGTGCAGGCCCGCGATTTCCTTCAGGCCCACCGCACCGATTATGAGACGGCGTATCGTGACTTCAATTGGCCGGTCCTGGACGACTTCAACTGGGCGCTGGATTACTTCGATGTGATGGCTGCCGGCAACGACAAGCCGGCGCTTTGGGTAGTGAACGAGGATGGTTCGGAGCAGAAGATGTCTTTCGCCGAGATGTCGCGGCGCTCGAACCAGGTCGCCAACTGGCTGCACCAGCAGGGGGTCCGCCGCGGCGACCGCATCCTGATGATGCTCGGCAACGAGGTGCCGTTGTGGGACACAATGCTGGCATCGATCAAGCTCGGCGCCGTGCTGTCCCCAGCAACCACCCTGCTGGCACCGGACGATCTGCGCGACCGCCTCGACCGCGGCCAGATCCGGCACGTGATCATCGGCCACACGCACGCTGACAAGTTCAACGACCTGCCCGGCAACTACACGCGCGTCACCGTCGGCGGCGCAGTCGCCGGCTGGCAGCAACTCGAACAGGCCTACAGCGGGTCGCACGACTTCCTGCCCGACGGCGCGACGAAGGCAACCGACCCGCAGCTCCTCTACTTCACCTCCGGCACGACGTCGAAGCCGAAGCTCGTCCTGCACAGCCAGCAGAGCTACCCGGTCGGGCACCTGTCGACGATGTACTGGCTCGGGCTGCAGCCAGGCGACGTGCACTGGAACATCAGCTCGGCCGGTTGGGCGAAGCACGCGTGGAGCTGCTTTTTCGCACCGTGGAACGCCGGCGCGACGATCTTCATCTACAACTACGCGCGCTTTGCCGCCGCGGCGATCCTCGAGACGCTGGTCCGCTGTTCGGTGACGACCCTCTGCGCGCCGCCGACCGTCTGGCGGATGCTGATCCAGGAAGATCTGAAGAAATACCCGGTCAAGGTTCGCGAACTGATCGGTGCCGGTGAGCCGCTCAACCCGGAAGTCATCGACCAGGTCCGGGAAGCCTGGGGAATCACGCTGCGCGACGGTTTCGGCCAGACCGAGACGACGGCGCAGGTCGGCAACTCCCCCGGCCAGGTGGTCAAGCTCGGCTCGATGGGCCGCCCGATGCCCGGCTATCAGGTACGCCTGGTCGACATGGACGGGCACGTCGCCGAGGAGGGCGAGATCTGCCTCGATCTCTCGCAACGTCCGCTCGGCCTGATGATCGCCTACGACGATGATCCCGAAAAGACCGCCGAAGTGATGCGCGACGGCTTCTATCACACTGGCGACACGGCATCGATCGATGCTGACGGCTACATCACCTACGTCGGCCGCGCCGACGACGTCTTCAAGGCGTCCGACTACCGCATCAGCCCGTTCGAACTCGAGAGTGTCCTGATCGAGCACGATGCGGTCGCCGAGGCGGCCGTCGTTCCCAGTCCCGACCCGCTGCGGCTGGCGGTACCGAAGGCCTTCCTGACGCTGCGCGCCGGCCATGAGCCGAGCCGCGAACTGGCGCGCGACATCTTCGTCTTCCTGCGCAGCCGCCTGTCGCCGTACAAGCGCGTGCGGCGGCTCGAGTTCGGCGAGTTGCCGAAGACGATCTCGGGCAAGATTCGCCGCGTCGAACTGCGCAAGGGCGAGCAGGATCGTGGCGCCGCTGCCCGGGGTCCGCTGGAGTTCTACGAGGAGGACTTCGAGTTCTAGCGGACGCGCACGGAGCCCCGGCAGCGGGGCTCCGGCAGCCGCCGATGCCGCCTGCGGGCGGCATGCTGTTTGCTGGGCCACCATTTTCCTGTCGCCGTCGATGACCCTCTACTCGCTGAAACCGCGCTTTCAGGCGCTGCTGCGACCGGCCGCGCGCCGCCTGCATGCGCGCGCCGTCACCGCCAATCAGGTGACCGTCGGCACGGCCGCCGCATCGCTGCTGCTCGGCGGCGGGCTGGCACTGGCGGCGGCGGCTGGCGAGTTGGTCTGGTTCCTGCTGCTGCCCGGCTGGTTGCTGCTGCGTATGGCGTTGAACGCGATCGACGGTCTGCTCGCGCGCGAATTCGGCCACGCCTCAAGGCTCGGCGCCTGTCTCAACGAGCTGGCCGACCTGCTGGCGGATGCTGCGTTGTATCTGCCGTTCGCGCTGCTGCCGGCGACCGGCGGCGCGCTGGCGGTGCTCGTCGTCGTGCTGGCGAACGTCGCCGAAATGGCGGCCGTGGTCGCCGCCGGTAACGGCAGCGGGCGGCGCAACGATGGGCCAATGGGCAAGAGCGATCGCGCGCTGGTTTTTGGTGCACTCGGACTGCTGCTCGGCTGCGGCGTCGCGCCCGGTCCGTGGCTTGCCTGGGTGCTGACGATCGTCGCCGTGCTGCTGCTGCCGACGATCGGCAACCGGGTCTGGCGTGGCATCGCCGGCGAAGACCGCAGCCGGCAGCCGTGACGACAGACAAGAGGGGGCAATGAGATGCGCGAGGCGCAGGAAAGAGAATTCACGACGCACGACGGCAGCGCTCTTTTCTATCGCCATTGGCCGCCGCTGCAGGCAACCGGCGAAGCACGCGCGCTGATCCTCCTGCACCGCGGTCACGAGCATTCGGGGCGGCTGCAGCATGTGGTCGACGAACTCGGGCTCGATACGTTCGCGATGTTCGCCTGGGACGCGCGTGGCCACGGACGCTCGCCCGGTCCACGCGGCGACAGCCCGGGCTTTGCCGCCCTGGTCCGCGATCTCGAGGCCTTCGTCGCGCACATCGGCGACACCTACGGCATCGGGCCGCAGGACATTGCGCTGATCGGCCAGAGTGTCGGCGCCGTCATCGCCGCCACCTGGGTGCACGACTACGCGCCGCGCCTGCGCTGCCTGGTGCTGACGGCACCGGCCTTCAAGGTCCGCCTCTACGTCCCGCTGGCGCGTCCGGGACTGGCGCTGATGCGGCGGCTGTTCGGCAACTTCTTCATCACCTCGTACGTCAAGGCCCGCTTCCTCACCCATGATCCGGAGCGGATCGCCTCGTATGACGAGGACCCGCTGATCACCCGCAGCATCTCGGCACGCGTCCTCCTCGAACTCGCCGATGCCGCCGACCGGGTGGTCGCCGATGCGCAGGCGATCCGCGTGCCGCTGCAGTTGTTCATCCCGGGCAAGGACTGGGTGGTTCATCGCCAGCCGCAGGAGCGTTTCTTCGAGCACCTCGGGTCGCCGCTCAGGGAGTGCCACCTGCTGCCGGGATTCCTGCACGACACCCTCGGCGAGCGCGAGCGCAAGCTGCCACTGAACGCGATCCGCGCCTTCATCGAGCGCATGTTTTCTGCGCCCCCGGCTGCCGACTCGCTGCTGCAGGCGGATCGCAGCGGCTACACGCGTGACGAGGAGATGTGCCTCGGCCAGCCGCTGCCCCTGCTCTCGCCGCGGCGGCTGAGCTTTGCCTGCACCCGCCTCGCCATGCGCACGCTCGGTCGGCTCGGCGAAGGCATTGCCATCGGCCTCAGATCCGGCTTTGATTCCGGCAGCAGCCTCGATCATGTCTACCGCAACCAGGCGCGTGGCCGACTGCTGCTTGGCAGGCTGATCGATCGCGGCTATCTCGACTCGCCTGGCTGGCGCGGCGTCCGTATCCGCCGCACGCACCTGCTGGCGGCGATCGCCAGTGCCGGCGAACGGCTGCGCGCCGCTGGCCAGCCCGTCTGCATCTTCGACCCCGCCGCCGGGCACGGGCGTTATCTGGTCGAGGCGGCGCAGCAGTTGCCCGCGCGCCCGCAGTCGATGCTCCTGCGCGACTTCGACGCGAGCAACGTGGCGCGGGCGCAGACGCTCGTTGACGCCGCCGGGCTCGCCGACATCGCCCGCTGCGAAACCGGCGACGCCTTCGCCGAGGCCGAGCTGGCGGCGCTCAGCCCGCGCCCCAACCTGGTGACCGTTTCCGGCCTCTACGAGCTGTTCTCCGACAACGAGCTCGTCGCGAGCTCGCTGCGCGGACTCGCGCAGGCCATCGACCGCGGCGGCTACCTGATCTACACCGGCCAGCCGTGGCATCCGCAGCTCGAGCTCATCGCCCGCACTCTGACCAGCCATCGCGGGCACAAGCCCTGGATCATGCGGCGGCGGACGCAGGCGGAGATCGACGAACTGGTGCGGGTTGCCGGCTTCAGAAAGCTGACGCAGTGGATCGACGAGCAGGGAATGTTCAGCGTCTCGCTGGCCAGGCGCGATTGAA
>DDUX01000056.1:9425-10683 GCA_002345025.1 Candidatus Accumulibacter iunctus
GAACCCGGCGGCACCACCACCGTTTCCCGCCGGCGAGCGCCGTCCATGGCGGCGGGCGATCGCCTGGCTACTGCTGCTCGGACCCTTCTTCTTCGCCAGCTACGGCTTCGCCACCTGGGTCAGCAGCCAGCGCAGCGACGTCGGCTTCATCAGGTTCGACTGGGAAGAGTGGATTCCGCTGCTGCCATGGACGATCGTTCCCTACTGGCTGATCGACCTGCTCTACGGTCTGTCGCTGCCGCTCTGCCGGACGCGCCGGCAACTCGATACGCATGCCTGCCGCCTCCTGGCGACGCAACTGATCGCCATCGGCTGCTTCCTGCTCTTCCCGCTGCGTTGCACGCTGCAGCGGGGCGAGGTCGACGGGATCTTCGGCTGGCTCTTCGATCTCCTGACGAGTTTCGACCAACCGTACAACCAGGCGCCGTCGCTGCACATCGCGCTGCTCGTCGTCCTGCTCGAACTGTATCTGCGCGTCGTCCCGCGCGCTTGGCACTTCGTCGTCCACGGCGTCGCGCTGCTGATCGGCATTTCGGTGCTGACGACCTGGCAGCACCACTTCTTCGACATTCCGACCGGTCTCTGGCTCGGCTGCCTGGCAATCTGGCTGTTTCCCGACTCAGGCAGCTCGCCGCTGCGGCGGCTGCGGATCGGCGCCGGTCGCCGGCGACGCTGCCTCGCACTGGCCTACGCCGCCGCTGCCGTCGGCGTCGCTGGTCCCGCCATCGTCGCCGGTGGCAGCTGGCTCTGGCTGCTCTGGCCGGCAGCATCGCTGGCGCTGGTAGCGCTGATCTATCTGTTGCTCGACGGCGCTGCTTTTGGCAAGCGAGCCGACGGCTCGATGCCCGTCGCCGTGCGCTGTCTGCTTGCTCCCTACCAGATCGCCGCCTGGCTCAACCAGCGCTGGTGGACGCGCCGGCTCGCCAGTGCCGATGTCGTCGTACCGGGGGTCCTCCTGGGACGACTGCCGACGGCTGCCGATCGGCAACGGCTGCCGCTGGCTGCAGTGGTCGACGTCTGCGCCGAGCTGCCCTGCCCCACTCCCGGGCTGGCCCACGCCAGCATCCCGATGCTCGATCTGGTGCCACCCGACGATGGGCAAATCGACCGCGCACTGGCTGCGCTGCAGAAGGCGCTGGCGACCGGCCCGGTTCTCGTCTGCTGCGCACTCGGCCTCGCCCGCAGCGCACTGGTCGTCGCCGCCTGGCTGCTGCGCAGCGGCCAGGCGACGACGGCAGCCGAGGCCGTGGCCCTGGTG
>DDUX01000131.1 GCA_002345025.1 Candidatus Accumulibacter iunctus
CCCCGGGAAACGGCGATGCGTGGGTCGCAGACGCGACCCTCACATCCTGCAGATTAAAGAAGATGGCTGCCGCTGCCGATAAGCGAATTGCAGCCGGTGTGGCCGGCACGGTCGCCGGACAGCCAACGACCGTGAGTGAATGCAGCTTGATGCGGGAGATTGCAGCATGACCATCAGCATGGCGCCCTGGCGCCAGTTCGTCCTCTTCCTGCTCGTCCTGATCGGCTCGCTAGAGGTTCTCGCCGACGACCTCGTCATCCCGGGCAGCGGCAACCCCGAGTACATCCTCGGACAACTGGCCAGCGCGTTCAACCAGCGACAGGCGCAGCACCGGGTGATCATCCCGCCGTCGACGGGTACGGCCGGCGCCCTGCGCGACGTTGGCGAGGGAACTTCCCCCCTCGGACGGGTCGGACGTCTGCTGAAGGACGAGGAGAGCCGGCAGGGCTTCATCTTCGTGCCCCTCGGCCGCGACCCGGTGGCCGTCGTCGGCGGCGCCGGCGTCACCGTGCGGACGCTCAGCGCGACCCAGTTGCTCGACGTCTACAGCGGCCGGATCACGAACTGGCGCGAACTCGGCGGCAAGCCGGCGCCGATCCGCGCCGTCGGAAGAGAGAACTCGGACGCCAGCCGGCAGGCGCTGACGAAGGTGATCAAGCCGTTCAGGGACGTCGTCTTCGGACCCGAGGTGAAGATCGTTCACCTTGATCCCCGACTCATCGAACTGCTCGACCGCTATCCGAGCAGTCTCGGTTTTCTCAACCGCTCGGCACTTGCCGCCTGCAGCAGCCGGATCGTCCTGCTGGCACTCGATGGCGTCGAGCCGACGCCGGAGAATGTCGAGAAGGGCCATTACCAGGCCTGGGTCGAGCTTGGGCTGATCCACAAGTCGGGCGGGCTGCCACCAGCGGCCCGGGCTTTCCTCGATTTCGTCCGCGCCGCTGAAGGGCAAGGCATCCTGCGCCGGCACGGCATCCTGCCGCCGGCAACAGGCCGCTGAGACTCGCCCTTTCCTCGCCTGAACGAATGTCCTTTCGCCCCTCGATCAGCTTTTCGCTGGTCATTCTCTTCGCCGTCCTCGCGGCTGCCTCTCACTGGTCGGCGTTCCTGGTGTCCGAGGACGCCCTGTCGGCCACGGTACGGTCGGGCGAGGTCGACAGAATGCGGACGATCGGCCGTGTGATCGAGGAACTGATCGCCGAGCAATCACGGCGGGCGCGCTTGGCCGCCCGTCTGACTGCCAGCATCGACAAGCTGGGAGCGAGCCTGCACAACCCGGGGGTGGCGTCAACGGCTGCCATCCGGGAGCTGCTGACGCAGTCCATGACGATCAGCGGGCTGGCCGAGATGCAGGTCACCAACAGCCAGGAAATCGTCGTCCATCGTGCACACGACCCGCAGCGCCACGGTGACCACTCCGCCTTGTGGGGCGTCTTCGAAGCCCTGGCCGGCGCCAGCCAGCTCGCCACATCACGCGCTGACGGCGTTCTCGTACTGCACGCGATAGAGCCGGTACGCTGGCACGCGAAGACCGTCGGCACGCTCGCCGCCGGCGTTCGCATCGATGCGGAACTGCTGCGCCGCCTGGCGCGCGATCTCGGAACGGAGATTTCGCTCGTCGCCAGATCGGGCGTGCTGCTGGCCGGCTCGGCGGAAACTCCGTACGCCCTCGACCAGACGGCGATCGATGCGGCTTTGCTGCAGAAGATCCCGGTCTATCGGCACCACCCGGCCGACGCCCGGACGCTTGGCTACCTGCCGCTGACGATCGTCGACGATGCCTATATCGTCGTCGCGGCGCTCGACAGCAGCATGCCCTACCAGATGCTCGACGAGGCCCGCGGGCGTTCGCTCGCCTACCTGCTGCTGATCCTCGCGGTCAGCACTCTGCTCGGCCTCGTCCTCGTTCGCTGGATCCTGCGTCCGTTGCGACAACTGCGGCAGCGATCGGCATCACTGGCGCTGACGCTGACCGGCAAGGAGATCGAGACCCCTGCAACCGACGAAGTGTCGGCGGTAGTCACCGTGCTGGACACACTCACCGAACGTTTGGTGCAGCGCAACGAGGAACTCGTCGAGGCGAAGCGGGCCGCCGACCAGGCCAGCGACGCGAAGTCGCAGTTCCTCTCCAACATGAGCCACGAAATCCGTACGCCGCTCAACGGCATCCTGGGGATGGCCGAAATGCTCGCCCGAACACCGCTCAGTCCGACGCAGGCGCGCTACCTGCAGGCGATCAGCGGTTCCGGTCAGTCGCTGCATGCGCTGCTCGGCGACATCCTCGATCTGGCGAAGATCGAAGCCGGGAAGGTGGTCACCGAGGAGATCGATTTCGACCTGCAGCCGTTGCTGTCCGGACTTGCCGACAGTTTTCGCGAGCTCGCCTCGACCAACGGCAACCTGATGACCACCGATTTCCGTCTTCCCGCCAGAGTGGAACTGCGTGGCGATCCGACGCGCGTGCGCCAGATACTCGCCAATCTGCTCGGCAACGCGAACAAGTTCACCAAGGGAGGAACACTGACGCTGGGTGCACTGATCACCGAGGCGCCAGCGCCCGATCGGCGCATCTGGCTGCGCTTCACCGTCCGCGACACCGGCATTGGCATCGCTCCCAAGGCGCTGGCCAGGTTGTTCCAGCCCTTCGTGCAGGCTGACCAGACGACGACGCGACGTTTTGGCGGCAGCGGGCTCGGGCTGGTGATCTGCCGCCACCTCGCCAGCCTGCTCGGAGGAACGATCACGGCGGACAGCCAGGTCGGGCGCGGAAGCACCTTCATCGTCGAACTTCCGTTCGGCGAGGCACGGGCGCCGCTGGCAGCAGCACGCGACGCCGCGCCAGCGACGCAGAAGATCGGTGGCCGAGTCTTGGTTGCCGAGGACAACCCGGTCAATCAGTCGGTCATCGAAGCGATGCTGCGCGAACTTGGCGTCGACGCCTGCGTCGTCGGCAACGGCGCGCTGGCCGTCGCCGCCTTGCGCAGCACGGCGTACGACCTCGTGCTGATGGACTGTCAGATGCCGGTCATGGACGGCTACGCGGCGACGGCAGCGATACGCGCCGAGCCGGGGCCACTGGCACGGGTGCCAATCATTGCGCTGACCGCCAACACGCTGCCCGAGGATCGCCAGCACTGCCTGACAGCGGGGATGAACGACTACCTCAGCAAACCGGTTCGCCTCGAGACCCTGGCGACAGCCCTCCGCCGCTGGCTGCCGCCGGGCAGCGTCACCGGGCCGGGAACGGCTGCCGCCAGCGCCGCCGGCGAGTTGCCCCCGGCAGCGGAAGCAGCGCCGCCAGCCTCGGCGTCTGCCGCACCACCCGCCACGGCAGACGCCGCGCCGGCGCCGGTGCTCGACCGCAGTGCGCTCCTCGACAACCCCAACTTCGGCCACTCGACGAGCGGCAACCTGATCGAACGTGTCATCGGCATCTACCTCGAGAACACGCCAAGGCTTCTCGCAGCGATCAGCGACGGCCTGCCGGCGCAAACCTGGCCGGAGGTGACACGCGCAGCGCACAGCCTGAAATCGTCGAGCGCGACGATCGGGCTGCACCGGGTGGCGGCCGTCGCCGCGCGCATCGAGTCACTGGCGCGCGAGCACGACGCCGCCGCCGTCGCCGACGAACTGCCCGGCCTGCAGACCGAGTGTGCGCAGGGGATTCCCGAGTTGCAGGCGGAACTCGCGCGCCTGTCGACAGGCGCACCACCACCGTGAGGCGGACCCTCGCTGACAGCGGGCGATCGACCGCCACCGTCGGCGGCGCTTACACCGCCATGTACCTGCCCGGCCGATGGTTGATCGCCAGCGTCAGGTTCAGCGCCGCCGCGCCGAGCAGCGAGACGAGAATCCGCTCGAGCGGCAGCAGGGCGAGCGACGTGCCGATGATCGCCGCGTCGATTGCCAGCTGGACGTAGCCGGCGCGCCAGCCGAAGCGCTCCTGCAGCCAGTGCACGACGATGTTCAGCCCGCCGAGGCTGGCCTGGTGGCGAAACAGGATGATCATCGCAATGCCCGCCAGCACGCCGCCCATGACGGCAGCGTAGAGCGGATCGATGCCGCCGAAGCTGAGGACGCGGGGCAGCAGATCGGTGGCCAGCGACAGCAGCGCGATCGCGCACAGCGTCTTGACGGCAAAGGCGTGTCCGACCCTGAACCAGGCGAAAGCCATGAACGGCACGTTGATGGCGAAGAACAGGCTGCCCAGGCTGACGCCGCTGGCGTAGTGTGCGAGAAAGGCGAGTCCGACCGTGCCACCGGTGATCAGTCCGGCCTCCTTGAGCAGGCCGAGACCGAGCGAGCCGACGAGTGCAGCGGCGACCAGCGCCTGTGCGTCCTCGAACCGGCTGTGGCGGAGCGGGGCGTTCGCCGGCGGCATCGGCACCGTCGGGCCGCGGCTCAACGGCTGCTTCGCTGCGACAGCTCGAGCTGCACGCCGGCAGCATCGCCTGCCGGGTAGCTGGTCGAGTAGCGATAGCGGCGCTGCAGGGCGGTCGACGACCACATTTCGTTGAACTCGCTGCGATAGTTGAAGTGCAGGCGGGCATTGCCGCCGCTGTCGCGCAGCACGCGCGCGATGGCCTCACCGTCGGGATGACGGAACTGCTTGCCGTTGCTCGACACCAGCCAGTTGCGGCACTGCAGCGCCCGCACCAGCTCGCTGCTGGTGTTGCCGCGGCTGCCATGATGCGACAGCTTGCAGGCATCGACGGCGAAGCGGCCGCCGGCGTTGCCGGGCAGACGCGCGAGTGAAGCAAGCAGCACCTCGGCGTAGGCATCGCCGGTGAGCAGCGCCCGCCGTCCGCCGTACTCGGCCAGCAGAGCAATGCTCGACCCGTTCGGGCGCGCGCGATCGGGCCTGTAGGGCCGTGCCGCGAGCTGCTCCGGATCGGGGTCACCGAGCAGATCGTCGCTCTCCGGCTCCGCATCGCCCTCCTCGAGACGCCTGCTGTCGTCGGCAGCGACGATTCCGGGAACGATTCCCGCCTTGCGACAGGCTGCGTCCCAGACCGGTCTGAGCGCCGTCAGCTGCTCCTGGCGCGGCGACAGCAGCGTCAGTCGCATGCCGCCCGGCAGCGAGGCCAGCAGCGGCAGCGGCCCGTCGGCGGGCACGACCAGCGCCCCCCCCTGCACCACCGCATTCCAGCGCTGGCGACCGTTGGCGACGATGAGGTCGCTCAGCTCCTCGCCCTGCAGCGGCCCGAGCGTGTCGTCGGCCGCGGCCGGCGGAACGGTACCGCCCGCACTCAGGTGCATGTAGCCGTTGAACCAGATCTCGCCGAAGCTGACGCCGAGGCTGGCGCTGTCGCGCAGGAGGGCGAGCGCGCCGCCGATGTGGTCGAGGTCGACATGCGTCACGACCAGCAGTTCGAAATGGCGCTGGCCCTCCGGCAGCGCCAGGATTCGCTCGCGGATTCGCGGGTAGACGGCGGCCGTACCGCAGTCGATCAGCAGGCGATGGATGCGCCGCCGTTGCCCGTACTCGAGCCAGATGGCATCGCCGTACTCGGCCGGCAAGAGGTCGATTCGAAACATGTCGTCGCTTCTTCCTGGCGCCCGTGGCGCCCGTTCACAGCCGCCAGCCGACGTCGCCGTAGGCGGTCAGGCTCAGGGCAAAACCGTCACCAGCGGCGAGCAGGCGGCGTCGGGTGGCGAGAAACACCTCGCCGAAGCTGCGCTCGCTGCCCGCCGCCGCTTTCAGCTCGGCCAGCAGTTCGGCGACGAAGGCGACGGCACGCCGGCCACGGATCGTCGCCAGCGTGCCGATCACCAGAGCCGCCCGTTCGCGCTTGAACGCCTCGACGAAGTTGAGGAACGGCACATCGCTCAGTTGCGTGCTGCAACCGAGCAGCAGCACCACCGGCGCGGCAGCAGCCGGTCCGGCAACGTAGGAACTCTCGAGTTCGGGACGAGTCAGCAGGACGCCGCCGATCTCCAGCCCGCTGATCCCCGGATGCGCCGGATCCTCCTGCGAATGCGGCAGCAGCAGGAGCATCGACGGCGAATCCTCGGCGACGGCGCGTTCCCACTCGTCCCAGTCGCGCACCGTCCGCGCGCTGCCCGCCGCCTGCCGCACGGCATCCATGATGCCCCCCGGGTCGCCGAGATCCTGCGCCCGCACCCGCTTGCTGGCGCCGACGAGTACCGAGCGCAAGGCGTCGAGGCGATCGGCGCCGGGTTGCGGCAGACTGATCGTATAGTCCGCGCCGCTCGGTGCAGCCATTTCCGGCTGCCTCTCGATGACGCAGTTGAGACCCCAGAAACGCAGCGGACAATGGAAGTTGCGATCGTCGCGCTGCGCGCACTGCTCGTGACTGCCTTCACCGAGCAACGCGGCGCGGGCGTTCGGACAGAGCTGCGCACCGGCCTGCGGCAGCGGCGCGGCGTAGAGAATCTCGACCGGCAGCCAGGCGCCGGCGCGCGCCTCGACGATCTGGATGCGCGCGCCCTCGGGCACCCGGCCCTGCAGCGACGCCGGCATCGCCTTGAGCAGCGAACGGCCGTAGCGCGCGAGGTCGTCGAAGAGCTGCAGCAGCGCCGCATCATCGAGCGACGGGCGCGCCGCGCTGAAGCTCGCCTCGGCCGACAGCAGCGTCTTGACCTCGCTGACCAGCCGGTCGATGCCGAGCGGTTCGCGGAAACTGACCTCGCTGCCGACGACGGTCGTGAAACCGGCCTGGCCACTCGCCGCGTGATTGACGACGATCGCCGCATCGAACGGCTGCGCCGTCGGCAGCGGCTCGAGGGACGCGGCGACGCGGTTCTCGACCGTCAGCGCGAAGCGTCCGCCCGCACCGGCCAGCGGCGAGGAGAAGATCAGCGTCTGCAGCACCCGCGTTTCATGGACGATCAGGATGCGCGCCCGGTATTCGTCACGCACACCATGCGTGCGGAAGCTGAAGCGACAGGGCTGGCTGTCGCCCGCCGGCGGCAGGAACAGGCGCCCCTGCTGCGGCGTGTGCAGGCGACCGCTGGCGGCGCGCACCAGCGGAACGAAGAAGAGGTCGAGCCAGTGACCGGTGTCCGACGCCGGCAGACGCCCGCTCGGAAAAACCTCCGGGGCGCTTGCCGCCGTCGCCCGCGGCAGGCCGATGTCGAGGTCGATCAGGTAGGCCCGCTCACTCGCCAGACGGCCGGCGACGCGCAGCGGCGCCGCCGCGTCGCTGACGTCGATGACACTGCAGTTGAGCCGCCGCTGCTCGCCCGGCTTCTCCCCGGCGTCGCCGGCGACGGCCGGCCCGCCACCGCGGCTCGCCGCCGCCCCCGGCAGATCGGGAGAGCGGCGTGGAGGGGAAGAGGGGAGGAGACCGGGGGGGGCGCGTCCTTTAAAAAAAAAAGATAAGTATAA
>DDUX01000156.1 GCA_002345025.1 Candidatus Accumulibacter iunctus
CGCTCGGAAGCGACCCAGCGCGCCCGTTCCGGCGTGAAGCGCAATACCGCCCAGGCAATGCGCTCACCGGAGAAGACGCCGTAGCCCGATCCCAGCACTTCGTCGAGGCGCTCATCGGCGACATCCAGGGCGCGCGTCTCAAGGATCTCGGCGTGTTCGATGGCGTCGACCGAGAAGGCGCGCAGGCCGTCCCGCAGATGGCACCAGGCGTCGAGGTACCAGTTGCCGCGGTGGTGGTTGAGGCGTTGCGGCGAGACCTCGCGTTCCGTCACCTCGTCGGTGCCGCGCGCATGGTAGCGGATCAGCAGGCGCTTTCGCCGCAGCAGGGCGGAGCCGACGCTCTGGAAGTGGTCCAGGTGCAATTCGCGCGCACCAACCGTCTGGATACGGATGCGGCGCTGCACCTCCTCGGCCGGGTTGTCGGCGCTGCCGAGCAGGCCGGTGAGACGGGCGAGCAGGGGCCGGATCTGCGGCCCGAGCAGGCCGCCGGTGTCGAGGTTCGAGAGGAGATGATGCATGGTCAGCAGCGCATGGATTTCCTCGGCGCTGAACCACAGCCCGGGCAGTTCATAGTGCGCGCCGATCCGCTGTCCGGCCTTTTCGAAGCGGTAGCCGCCGAGGTTGCGGTCGAAGCGGATCGGCGCGTTCAGGCGGTCGCGCATGTAGGCGAGGTCGCGCTTGAGCGTGGCCCAGGAGACGCCGAGACGTTCCTGCAACTCCTTGCGGGTGACACAGTGGCGCGCGCCGAGAATCTGGTCGATCTGGTAGATTCGTTCCATGTTGTTCATGACAGTCCTCGAGTGATCCGCGGTCTCAGTCATTGTCTTGCTGTGAGCCCACCGCCTGGCATCCTCGCACAAGCTGGGAGGCGATGTAAGAGGCGGGCGCGGTTCGAGGAATCCTATGCAACATCCTGTGGTTGGGCCCTGATGCTTGCAAACGGTGAGCCAAGGTTGGCCTCGAGCAACCAGCCACAAGCCGCCATTGGGCTGAAGTGCGGATTCTCTCGACTGTTCGACCGCTACTGTGCAGGAAGCGGCCACTGGGTGTAGGATGGCGGCGGTCGGCGACCGGCCGGCAGCGGCCGCAGCGGCCCCTGAAGATCGAGCAGCCCGAGCAGCAGGTAACGGATCAGAGACCGGCCGCTCGGCCCCGTGGTGGGTCGGCCTGCTTGTCGGCCAGAGCAGTCGTTGGCGGTGGCGAGGATGCATGGCTGAAGTCGCACGGATTGCTGTCGCTGTCGGCTTGAATGGCCTGACCGTTGGCGTTCCCGGATGACGAACGCGAACTACCGGTCCATTTTGGCCAGTACCATCGAATGGGCTGGTAGACTCAACAGCGGTACTTGTCTCCCCTGAACACGATGAAGCGTCGCTACGCCCAGTTCAATCCCAAGCGCAAACTACTCTCGCCCGCTGAGGTGGAAGTTCGCGTGGCCGAACTCCGGGCGTTGGCCAGTCGCGCTCGCTATGGCGGCAACCCGGAGCATAAGAAGAACCCCGGCGATTTTGGGCTCGTTCCACCTTCCGATCCAAGACAAGGGAAATCGCTTTGCGATTTCGCCAGGATTCTCAAGCGTAACGAAGCTGAAGCGTTACTTCGCGCGGGACTGCGCAAGGGCCTTGTCAGCGACCGGATGGTTGGCGATTGGCCGAAGAACGTATGGGCAGTCACTGACGACGGTCTTGCCGTGGAAGCGCAGCTTGAAAGCCCGGATTTCGGGACCTATCACGGGTACCCCATGCCTGAGACTGATCCGCTGTCGCTGGAAGTGATTCGTCGCTGGCGGTGCCTCAATGGCTGAGCTGCGCATCAACGCAAAGTGGATGGCATCAGTATCCGGGGAACCGGAAGTGATGGCCACTGCAGCCTGTGTCGAGATGTGTGTCGACAACATCAGCCTGACTCGGAACCAGGACATCTGGGCGGAGACCGTGCGTGACAACGTCTTTGTCTCTGCCTACCCGCTGGCCATGTGGTTTGCGAGTTCGTGGTGGCGCCTCAACCATGAGCCCCTGCCAACGCAGCAGCCTCGCCATGACTGGCGTATGGTCCATGAACTCGGTGCAGCCAATCACGGCTTCGTATGGCCGCGCGTCATCTTCATCCCAGATGGCGAGGCGATTCACGTGTGGGCCGGGACGTCGATGATGCCGGAGCAGTCGGTGCAGTACCTGCAAGCGCTGGAGGTGCCGAGAATGATCACGTTGACTGGCTTTCAGCAGAGCGTCGAGCGCTTCATATACAGCGTGCTGGCCCGCCTGGATGCCAAGGGGCTCGCTGGGTCGAATCTGGCGCACCTGTGGGCCCTCGTGCAGGAAGACTTGGCCGACCCCGAGGCGGTCCGCCGGCGGAAGCTGGAGGCCGAACTGGGATTTGATCCCGAGGAGTGTCCGGAGCAAGCGCTGGACGCGGCGCTGCAGCGGGAGAGCCAGGTCGGAGACGCGGCACTTTCAGAACTGGCACCGGCGATTGCAGCGTCGGGAGGCCCCCCGGATTTGGCGCTGATTGGGCAGTTGGCCAGCGCCGACGGAATTGTTGGCAGCCCCGATGTCTCGCTTGGCAGCATCGATCACCTGGACCACGGGGCACCCTGGGAGCGCGCGGTTCATGACGCTCGTGCGCTTCGTAACAAGATTGGCAATGTCAGAGGCCCAGTTCCCGACCGCAGTCTGCATGACCTGCTTGGCATGAGCAGTGAAGCTGCTGCCAAATACTCGGTGCCGGTTGGACGGTCGCCAGTCGCGGTGGCGATACCGACGAACGATCACCGGTTGAAGTTCGTTCCGCGCAAGCGCAACCCTGGCGGGAAACGCTTCGAGTTGGCACGTTTCCTGGGCGAGTACCTCCGTCCCGCGGCTGACGAATTGCGTTGGCTTGTATCAACCGACCTATGGACTTTCCGTCAGAAGTACCAGCGCGCTTTCGCCGCAGAGTTTCTTTGCCCCATCGATTCATTGACGTCTTTCCTGAACGGTGATTTCTCTTCCTACGCCATCGAAGAAGCCGCCGCCGAGTTCGACGTCAGCGAGCAGACGATAACGAGCCTGTTGCGCAACAATGGCTACATGCACGATCACTGGACCGATGGCATGCCGTATCGAATGGCAGCCTGATCTGCTTTTCGTGATCTCAACTTCCACTTGGGGTCGAGAGTTCGCCTTCCCCAAGGGAACCGCTGATTAATGGACCTCAGCACGCGCCAAGGCCGCTCCCAATCGGGAAGCCGAGCGCTCGTGGTCAGGCGTCTCGCCGGTCCAGCCGATTTCTCCGGGGTTCAAAGACCCTTTCTGGCCTTTGGCGCCTCCTTTCTGGGCCGTTCGCTGTGCTCAGGATGTACCGTGGCTGTGAAGGGCCAGAAGCTCTCGCTTGGCGATGACCAGATTGGCCAGCGCAAAGAGGATGTGCCACTGCGCCGTGTTCTTCTTCAGCCCCTTGTAGCGGACCTTGCGATGGCTGAAGAGATTCTTCACGATGTGAAAGGGGTGCTCGACCTTCGAGCGGATGCTCGCCTTGACCGATTCCAGGCGACTCAGCAGTGCGCCAAGCTTGCTCTCCCTCGGGACCGCCTTCAGCTTGCTGCGCTTGGTCGCCACTTGCCAGTCGATGTCCCGGTTTTTCAACCCTGCGCGCGTCTCTCCGCCGGTGTAACCGGCCTCCAGATTGTCGCCGCCGGCGTGAAAGTGGTGCGAAACTGACGATACGAAAGCGGAGGCGGTTGTATTTGTGTATTCCACGGCAAACTGGACAGCGATTCCACAGCAAACTGGACAGTGATTCCACGGCAAACTGGACACCGATTCCAGGGCAAACTGGACAGTCATTTGTCCTAGTGTCGGCGCCGACCTCGGGAAGCAGCCCACGGTCGCTGCCCGAACGGGCATCAACCAGAGAACAGCCCGCAGCGGCGAAGCCGATCACCCGTGCAGGATCAGCCGCGGACGCATCGTGCCCTGCGCGGTGCCGACGAACCGTTGCGCAGGCGATCAGGGCGAGGTTCCGTAGCGCGCCAGCCCCGCCGCGAACTCGGCCGCCACCCGCGCCCTGAGCGCTTCCGGCCCGATGACCTCGCAGTTGCTGCCGTACTTCATGATGTCCATGATCAGCTCGCGGTCGTCGGCGTAGGGAACGCGCAGCTCGTAGCGGTCGTCCGCGAGAAACGCGCCCTCCTGATCCGCGTGCCAGCGCTCGGAAGCGACCCAGCGCGCCCGTTCCGGCGTGAAGCGCAATACCGCCCAAGCGATGCACTCACCGGAGAAGACGCCGTAGCC
>DDUX01000054.1:0-4021 GCA_002345025.1 Candidatus Accumulibacter iunctus
CTTCCCTCCACGACGCTCTCCCGATCTCCGCGGGCCAGGCGCGCGGCGCGGTCTTCGGCCAGGCGTCGCGTCGCGTCGTTGCGCAGCCGGCTGCGCTCGCGCGCCGACAGTTCGCCCTTGGCGTGACTGAAGAACTGCACCAGCGGGATATGTGCGGGGCAGACATAGGCACAGCAGCCACAGCTGATGCAGTCCGACAGTCCGAAGCTGGCAGCGCTGTCGAGGTCGCCGACGCCAATGCGGCTGGCCATCTCCAGTGGCAGCAGACCCATCGGGCACGCCCGCGTGCAACTGCCGCAGCGGATGCAGGGGCCGGCCGTCAGCGTCCGCGCTTCGGCGGCGTCGAAGGCGAGGATGCCTGACGCCCCCTTGACGATGGGTACCCGGGCGTGCGGCAGGACGATGCCCATCATTGGTCCGCCGAGCACCAGCCGCGCCGGCCGGCCGCTGACGCCGGCAAAGCGCAGGAGATCGACCACCGGCGTGCCGATCGGCGCCAGCACGTTGCCGGGCCGCGTCAGGGCACCGCCGTTCAGCGTGACGATGCGCTCGACCAGCGGCTCGCCGCGGCGCAGGGCGCGGTGCACGGCGGCACAGGTCGACACGTTGTGCACCAGCACGCCAACCTCGGCGGCACGCGCATCGGCCGGGACCTCCTTGCCGGTCAGGGTCTGGATCAGTTGCTTGTCCGACCCCATCGGATAGCGCGCTGGCACCACCCGCAGCTGCACATTGCCGAAAGCTGCGGCGGCCGCCCGCATCGCGGCGATCGCCTGCGGCTTGTTGTCCTCGATGCCAATCAGGGCCTCGCGGGCGCCAATGGCGTGCATCACGATGCGCAGACCGTCGACGACTTCGGCGGCACGATCACGCATGATCCGATCGTCCGATGACAGGTACGGTTCGCATTCGCCGCCGTTCACGATCAGCGTGCCGACCTGCAGGCGGCGGCCCAGGTTGAACTTGACTGCCGCCGGGAAGGTGGCGCCACCGAGTCCGACGACGCCAGCCGCCGCCGTTCGCCGGGAAATTTCCTCGGGTGCCAGCGCGAACGGGTCGGCCACCGGCAGGCGTTCGCACCAGGCGTCGGCGCCGTCGGCGGTGATCGTGACCGCCAGCTGCGGGAGACCGGAGGGATGTGGTGCGGTGATCTCGCCGATCGCGCTGATCCAGCCCGAGGTGGGCGCATGCACCGGCGCCGAGATGTTGCCGTTCGGCTCGGCAATCAGATCGCCCTTCAAGACACGTTCTCCGACCAGTACCACCGGCCGCGCCGGATTTCCGACGTGCTGCTGCAACGGCACGTAGAGCACTTCCGGCAACGGCAGCGAGCGCAGTGGCGCGTCTGCCGCAGGCCGCTTGTGATCGTCCGGATGGACACCCCAATGCGGGTGGCGGCCGAGAATCTTTTCCAGGATGCGCACGTCGTGCCTCGTTGTCGGTCGCTGACAGTCGATCGCCGGCTAGGCGGTGAGCGCCGCGGGCGTCGCTGCCGGCTTCGGCCATACCCAGTGCTGCACGGTGACCGGCAGTGTCTGCAGCAGCAGCGCTTCGGTCGGGCAGCGGTCGATGCAGCTGCCGCAGCCGGTGCACGCTTCGCGAATCACGTTGTGAATCTGCTTCGCTGCGCCGACGATGGCATCCGTCGGACAGACCTTGCTGCAACGGCAACAGCCGATGCAGATCTCTTCGGCGACGCGGGCGACCTGCGGCCCGCGGTCGACGACGGCATCGAGGTCGATGCTGATTCCAAGCTTGGCCGCCAGCGCCTTCGCCAGCGCCTTGCCGCCCGGTGGGCAGAGCGTGACCGGGGCGCTCCCCTCGGCGATGGCCGCCGCCGCGCGCGGGCAACCGGCAAAGCCGCACTGACCGCAGTTCGAACCAGGCATCAGGGCTTCGATCTCGGCGGCGAGCGGGCTGCCTTCGACGTGAAAGTACTTCGCCGCCACGCCGAGGGCGAGTCCAAGGAGGGTGCCCAGAACGGTCAGGGACAGAATGGCGAGCCACATGGCGACGACTCCTGTGAAAAACTGAGGCCGGCAAAGCCCATGAATGCCAGTGACAGCAGGCTGGCGAGGATGAAACTCACCGGTGCGCCGGAAAAGGGAGCCGGCACCCGCGCCAGCGCCAGGCGTTCGCGCAGGCCGGCAAAGACCAGCAGCACCAGGGTGAAGCCGAGGGCAGAACCGAAGCCGTAAACCAGGCTCTGGACGAAGCCCATCTTCTCCTGTGCGGTGAGCAACGCCACGCCGAGGACCGCGCAGTTGGTGGTGATCAGCGGCAGATAGATGCCCAGTGCCTGATACAGCGCCGGAGCCGATCTCCTGACGACCATCTCGACGAACTGTACGGTCGCCGCGATGACGAGGATGAAGCTCAGAATGCGCAGGTAGCCGAGGTCAAAGGGCATCAGCAACCAGTGCTCGAGCATCCAGGTGGCGGCGCAGGCCAGGGTGATGACGAAGGTCGTGGCGAGGCCCATCCCGAGCGCGCTGTCCATGTTTCGCGAGACCCCCATGAAGGGGCACAGTCCGAGAAACTTCACCAGCACGACGTTGTTGACCAGGGCGGTCGCGAGCAGCAGCAGGAAATGGGCGGTCATTGTCGGCAAGCTCCTTGAGACTGGTCACGCACGAACCGTGCCACGGCTTGCGGCACGGCACACCAAAGCCGTGCCGGCGTTGCCAAGTGCGCACCACCATGGCGTTTTTCTCTCTCCTGCGAGCCCCGGCGAGCTGTGCGCGGCAGCCGCCACCGATGTCGCAAATCCGACAAATCGCCATGAATGCAACCAGAAAGGGCCGGCGAATCAAGGGCGGCACGAAAAGTGCTCGGCATTTACCAAACACTTCGAAAGGGAGGCACGCGATGACCAGCAATCAGTTCCAGGCAGCGACCGACGGCGCGCCGCGGGCGGCGGAGGTGCTGCTGCCGAGCGTCCATCCACAGGTCTTCCAGCAGACGGTCAATCAGGCGGACATGGCGATCTCGATCACCGATGGGCAGGGCAACATCCTTTACGTCAACCCAGCTTTCACCCGCGTCACGGGCTACGCGAGCGACGAGGCTGTGGGCCGCAACCAGTCGATCGTCTCCAACCACAGCATGCCGCGTGATTTCTATCGCGCCCTTTGGCAAACGATCTCGCATGGCGAACCCTGGAGTGGGCACCTGGTCAATCGGCGCAAGGACGGCAGCAAGTATCTTGCCGAACTGAGCATCTCGCCGGTGCTCAATGCCAGCGGCGAGGTCCTCAACTATCTCGGCATGCATCGCGACATCACCGATCTCCACCGCCTGGAGTCCCAGGTACGGAATCAGAAGGCGCTGATCGAGTCGGTTGTCGACGCCGCACCGATGGTCATAGCGCTGCTCGACGCCGACGACCGCGTCGTCCTCGACAATCATGAGTACAAGAAGCTTCAGGCCGACCTGGGAATGGCAGAGCCGGCACCGATGCTCATGTCGTCGGTGCGCGCCAGCCTCGAGCCGGAGGCGGGACGCGGCCGCCGCCCGTCCGGCTACCTCTTTCTCGATCGCGAAGTGCGCCTCGATCCTCCTGGCGGTCGCCCACCGCGCTGGTTTTCGTGCTCGGGAAGCCGCGTGCGCGAGGACGACACCTCTGCCGATGCCTTTCTCGCCGGTCAGGGGCGCGACTACCTGCTGCTGGTGGCGAAGGAGATCACGAGCCTGCGCACGCAGCAGGAGAAGGTGCGCGTCGCCGCACTGCAGGCGGTGATGGCCGACGAGGATCGCGCGTCGGGCTTGCGCGAGAGCCTCGCGGCGGCGATCTTCCGGCTCGAGGGGCCGCTCAACATGATGGCCTCCGTGGTCGGCATGCTGGCGCGGCGCCAGGGCGGGACGGACCCGATGTCGGCCGCTCTCGCGGAGGCCATTGCCACCGGCCAGCAGGCGCTCGCGGATCTGCGTTCGATGATCCCCGCCAAGACTCGCGAGCCGCTCGGCGCGGTCAACCTCAACGAACTGCTGCGCGACGTGCTCGACCTGTCCACCGGCCGCT
>DDUX01000054.1:4336-11112 GCA_002345025.1 Candidatus Accumulibacter iunctus
CCGAACAGGCTGCGCTCGCTGTTCAAGGCGCTGATCGACAATGCCATCGAGGCGATGAACACCCGTGGCTGCCGTGAGCGCGAGCTGACGGTGGCCAGCCGGGCGCGTCTCGGTGGCATTGAAGTGGATATCGCAGATAGCGGGCCGGGTATCGACCGAGCCCAGTTGCTGAAGGTGTTCGAGCCGTTCCACACCACCAAACGCGGAGGCGGCCATCTCGGCACCGGCCTGTCGGCGGCGCAGCAGGTCGCCGCCGAGCATGGCGGCTTCCTCGAGATCGAGCCGACGACGACTCGCGGCTGCCGCGTGCGCGTGTTGCTGCCGCTGCACCGACGACCATGAACGATCATTCAGCATCCCTGCTGCAGTCCCAGTTTGCGATCCTCGCGCGCGTCGGACAGTTGTTGGCGCGCTCGCTCGATGCGCCGCAGACCCTGCGCGAAGTGCTGCGCACACTGGAGATCAGTGGTCACTTGAGTCGCGGCCTGATCGCCGTGGCCCGTCCCGAGAGCGGCGACCTGAGCGTGCACGCCGTGCATGGTCTCGATCACGATGATTTCCAGGCCGTCTGCTACCGGGCGGGCGAGGGTCTGCTCGGCCGCATCGTCGAGACCGGCAGGTCTTGTGCGATCGCACAGGTGGGCGAGGATCCGTGCTTCCTGAACCGGCTCGGCCTGTATGAGCGCGAACTGCCATTCATTGCCGTCCCGATTCGTCTCGGCGGCACGCTGCTGGGTGTGCTGGCGGTGCAGCCCGATGCGCCGGACGACGGCTTGCTCGACGAGCGGGTCCGCTTCGTCGAGCTGATCGCGGATCTGATCGCCCAGAACGTCCGGCTGTCGCTCGACGTCAGACAGGAGGGCCGTCCGCTCGACGAGGAGCGCGATCCGCAGCGCCGCGCCCTGCGCCACCGTCCCGGCTTCGGCAATCTCGTTGGCCAGTCGCCGGCCATGATGCGCGTCTTCGATCAGGTCCGCATGGTTGCCAAGTGGTCCACGACGGTCCTGATCCGCGGGGAAACCGGTACGGGCAAGGAACTGATCGCCAACGCCATCCACTACAACTCGCCACGGGCACGCGGCCCCTACGTGCGTCTCAACTGTGCTTCCTTGCCGGAGAACCTGCTGGAGTCGGAACTTTTCGGGCACGAGAAGGGTGCCTTTACCGGCGCCGTGAGTTCGCGCAAGGGGCGCTTCGAGATGGCCGATGGCGGCACGCTGTTTCTCGACGAGATCGGCGACGTCTCACCCGCCTTTCAGGCAAAGCTGTTGCGCGTGCTGCAGGAGGGCGAACTCGAACGGGTTGGCGGCGGTCGGACACTGAAGCTCGACGTGCGGCTGCTTGCCGCCACGCACCGCGACCTCGAAGCGGCGGTCGATGGTGGTCACTTCCGCGAGGACCTGTACTACCGTCTCAACGTGATGCCCATCGTGTTGCCGCCGCTGCGCGAACGTCTCGAGGACCTGCCGAAGATCGCCAAGCACCTGCTCGACCGTCTCGGTGGCCTGCAACGCCGGCCGCTGCGTCTCAGCGCCGGCGCACAGCGGCGCCTGGCGCAGCACCACTGGCCAGGCAACGTGCGGGAGCTGGAAAACTGCCTCGAGCGTGCCGCCGTGATGTCGGAAAGCGGCGAAATCGACGCCGAGCTGATCCGTATCGACAGGGTGCGCGAGCGCAGCGGCAGACGCCCGACTGGCGCGGCGCCGGCGCCTGTGCCCAGTCACCCGGGCAGCACCGTCACGCTACCGAGTGCCGGCGCCCAGGCGGCCGCTGGGGCCGACGACAGCGAGCCCACCGCCGAACCCAGCGAACGCGAGCGCGTGATCGCTGCCCTCGAACGCGCCGGCTGGGTGCAGGCACGCGCCGCCCGCCTGCTCGGCATGACGCCGCGGCAGATCGCCTACCGGGTGCAGATCCTCAACATCGAGATGAAGCAGATCTGATCTCGCGGCCACATTTCGTTCATGTTATGGAAGTCGCCGCGTAACGGGCGGACAACCGCGCTCTGTCCCCGACTGCTTCGCTAAAGTGGCTAGCCAAGTAGGTACGCATTGCGTACCTACTTGGGGCTTTTCCCGCAGGGGAATCTCCGACATTGTGGAGCAGCCACCCCACTCGCATTTCGGGGGCAGCGCATTTGGGGAAAGCAGAGTTAAAAGGGGACGGACCAGGTTTTCCCCTCCGCCAGCCTCCATCCAATCCCTGGCAACAACACTGGCCTGACACACTCTCCTACCCGTGGCCCTGCGATCGATAGATAGCTTCCACCCACCGGATCGCGGCAAACAAGCAATTCATTGCCCGTCAGGTCAAGCAGCCAGACTTCCGGGATGCCGTGACGCGCGTACAGGTCAAGTTTCACGCCGCGATCATAGTCGGCGGATGAACTGGCGACCTCGACCACCAACAGAATATCCTCTGGGCCGGGAAGGCGCTCCATGTAGTCTCCGGGCTTGAGCAGGGCCAGATCGGGCTGCGGTTCGGAGCGATCATCCAGGCGGATCGGATTTTGCGTGCTGACCAAACAGTCTTCGCCGGCGGCGAGCGTGAACAAACGCGCCAACTGGTTGACGACGCAGGCGTGTTGGCTACCGATGGGGGCCATGTCGACGATCTCTCCCTCGATAAGTTCCACCCTGTCGTCGTGGCCGAGCACACCAGCATCGGCCATCTTGTGATAGTCGCCAACGCTGATGCGGTGTCGTGCTCGGTCCATGAGTTCGCTCATAGAGCCCATGCTTGGTCTCTCCTGCGAAGTAGCTTGCGCCAGATTGGCGACGAGGGATAGGGAATCCAACGGTTGTTCAGCGAGTGTAGGGACCTCGCCAAACGGCGTCAATCTCCAAGCCTGTTCCTTCTCGGCTGTCGCACGCGCGCAGGCGACGCGGGTCGCCGCCGCCGGTCGTCAAGCCGCCATTGTCGTGTTTGCAACATCGCGGGCGAATCTGGACGGAACTGGATTTTCAATGACTTAAGCGAGCAGACCGGCCTGGCACGCCAGTTGCTGTATCCCTGGTGCCTCGAAACCCGAGAAATCACCAGGGAAGCTCGCCATGGATCTGCCTGTCATCGAACCCTCGCCGCCCGTGGCCGCCGGCTGCAGCGCCGGTAGTTGCGGCTCCACGGCCCGGCAGATGGACGCTCTGTCGGACGCCGTCCGCGCCCGGGTGCAGGATCACCCCTGCTACTCGGAAGACGCCCACCACTACTTCGCGCGCATGCACGTGGCCGTGGCACCGGCCTGCAACATCCAGTGTCACTACTGCAATCGCAAGTACGACTGTGCCAACGAGTCGCGGCCGGGCGTCGTTTCCGAGGTGCTGACGCCGGACCAGGCGGTCAGGAAGACCCTGGCGGTGGCGGCGACGATCCCGCAGATGAGCGTGCTCGGTATCGCCGGTCCCGGCGATCCGCTCGCCAATCCTGAGCGCACCTTCGAGACCTTTCGGCAGTTGGCGCTGAAGGCACCGGACATCAAGCTTTGCGTGTCGACCAACGGCCTCGTCTTGCCCGACTACGTCGAGGATCTCGCCCGCTACAGCATCGACCACGTCACCATCACCATCAACTGCGTGGACCCGGCGGTCGGCGCCAGGATCTATCCGTGGATATTCTGGAAGAACCGGCGCGTCTTCGGCCACGAGGCGGCGGCGATCCTCATCGCGCAGCAACAGAAGGGCCTCGAGATGCTGACCGCGCGCGGCATCCTGGTGAAGGTGAACTCGGTGCTGATTCCCGGCGTCAATGATGCCCATTTGCCGGAGGTGTCGAGGATCGTCAAGGCCAAGGGTGCCTTCCTGCACAACGTCATGCCCTTGATCGCCGAGGCCGAGCACGGCACCTTCTACGGGGTGATGGGCCAGCGCAGCCCGCAGCCGACCGAACTCAAGGCCCTGCAGGATGCCTGCGCCGGGGACATGAACATGATGCGCCACTGTCGTCAGTGCCGCGCCGATGCGGTCGGCCTGCTCGGCGAGGATCGCGGCGCCGAGTTCACGCTCGACAAGATCGAGGCCATGGAGATCGACTACGAGGCGGCGATGGTCGTGCGTGCCGAGTTGCGCGCGCAGATCGCCGCCGAACTGGCCGAGAAACGCGCCAGAGCACACGCGCCGGCTGCCGCGACAACACCGCAGGTGATCCGGATCCAGCCGCAGGTCGCGAAATCGGCGCCGCCGGTCGGCCGGCCGGTGCTGATGGCGGTGGCGGCGAAGAACGGGCTGGTCGCCGTGCACTTCGGGCACGCCAGGGAGTTCCTGGTATACGAAGCCTCGGCAGACGGCGCCCGCCTGGTCGGTCACCGCAAGGCGGAGTCCTATTGCGCCGGTGACGAGAGCTGTGGCGATGCCGAGGCGGTGCTGGCAGCGACGATCCGGGCGCTCGCCGACTGCGAAGTCGTCCTCTGCTCACGCATCGGCTTTGAACCCTGGGGGCAGCTCGAGGCGGCAGGAATTCAGCCGAACGGCGAGTACGCCATGCAAGCGATCGAGGAGGCCGTCATGGCGGTGTGGAACGAGATGCTGGCGGCCGGCAAGTTGGCTGTCGGGCAGATCGCGGCAAAGCGCGCGTGAGGAGGCGAACATGGCCCTCGAAATCATCGAAAGCTGCGTCAATTGCTGGGCTTGCGAACCGGTCTGCCCGCAGCAGGCCATCCAGGCGGCGACCCCGCACTTTCTCATCGACGCCGACAAATGCACCGAATGCAGCGGCGATTTTGCCGAAGCGCAATGCGCCAGCATCTGCCCGATCGAAGGAGCGATCATCAACGAACTCGGCGAAGCACTGAACCCGCCGGGTTCGCTGACCGGCATCCCGCCGGCGCGCTGGGCGGCGGCGCAGGCCGAGATTGCGGGGCGCTGAGCATGGCCGAGATCATTTTCTACGAGAAGGCCGGCTGTGCGGGCAACGCCCGCCAGAAGGCCCTGCTGGTGGCTTCCGGGCACCAACTGGTGGTCCGAGACCTGCGCGGGCAGTTCTGGAGCAATGTGCGCCTGCTCGAGTTTCTCGCCGACTTGCCGGTCGCCGAGTGGTTCAACCCGGCGGCGCCAGCGATCAGGGCGGGGACCATCGTGCCCCACAAACTCGATGAGCGGAGCGCACTGGCGCTGTTGCGGCATAACCCCTTGCTGATCCGGCGGCCGCTGCTGCAGGTCGGCGAAGAACGGCGGGTGGGTTTCGACGTCGCGGCAATCGACGCCTGGATCGGCCTGCGCGAGCTGCCGGCCGGCGACCTCGAAGCCTGCCGGCGCAATCGCGGCGGGGTACGTACCTTCCATGTGCAGACGGCTGGTGGCGCCGCCTATCCCTGCCGCTTCGACGACCAACAGGCCGATGAGTCCCGCTGCCGACCTTGAGCGAGCGGTGCCCGTCGCTGCCGGGGTGCACTGGATCGGTGCCCTCGACCCGGACCTGCGCCGCTTCGACATCATCCTGCGCACGGCCAACGGCACCACCTACAACGCCTATGCGGTGCGCGGCAGCCATGGTGTGGCGATCATCGACACGGTCAAGCTCTGCTTCTCGGAAACCTTCTTTCGCCGTCTGGAGTCGATTGCCGACTACGACGAAATCACCACCATCGTCCTCAATCACCTTGAGCCGGATCACTCCGGCGCCCTGCCGGAGCTGCTGCGGCGCGCCCGGCGAGCGACGCTGCTGGTTTCGCCGCAGGCGCGTCTGATGCTGAAGGGGCTTTTCGACCCGGTAGACCTGGCGGGGCGGATCGCTTTCGTCGGCAGCGGCGACCAAGCCGATCTCGGCGATCGGCAACTCGAATTCCTCAACACGCCGTACCTGCACTGGCCGGATACCCAGTGCACCTGGCTGGCGGCCGAAGGGGTCCTGTTCTCGGCCGACTTCCTCGGCTGCCACTATTGCGACAGCCGTCTGTTCAATGACGCGGTCGGTGATTTCCGCTTCTCCTTCGATTACTACTACGGGCACATCATGCGCCCGTTCCGCACCTACGTGCGCGAGGCGCTCGACCTGATCGAACCGCTGCCGTTGCGCATCATCGCTCCCGCGCACGGCCCGATTCTGCGGCGCGATCCCCGCGAGTACGTCGCCCGCTATCGTGCGCTTGCCGCTCCCGCTGTGCACGGAGTTGCGACCAGAACCCTGTTGGTCTTCTATATCTCGGCCTACGGTGCCACGCGCCGCATGGCGGAAGCCGTGGTGGCCGGAGCCGAATCGGCGTCGACGGCGGCCGGCGAGGTTCGCGTCTCGCTGTATGACCTGGAAGGTGGTGATGCAGGCGCCTTCGTCGACCTCATCGAGGAAGCCGACGCGCTCGTCTTCGGCAGTCCGACGATCAACGGTGATGCGGTGAAGCCGGTGTGGGATCTCCTGTCCTCGCTGACCGTGGTGGATCTCAAGGGCAAGGTGGGCGCGGCTTTTGGCTCGTACGGCTGGAGCGGCGAGGCGGTGCCGATGATCGAAGACCGCCTGCGCCGCCTGAAGCTGCGCGTTCCCCTGCCGGGTGTCCGGGCGCGCCTGGCGCCGACCGGCGAAGACTTTGCCGCCTGCCATGATCTCGGGCGTGAGGTTGCGCTCCACCTCCTGGGTCGCCCGACGCCACGTACCGTCGATCTCGCGCAGCTCTCCTGATTTCCCAGTCCACCCAGCGGAGAAAACCTCATGCCCAAGGCCAGCATCACCTTCCAGGATATCGGCGTCACCGTCACCGTGCCGGCGGGCACCCGCCTGATCGAGGTTTCGGAGAAGGTCGGCGCGGGCATCACTTACGGCTGCCGCGAAGGGGAGTGCTGTACCTGCCT
>DDUX01000054.1:11425-48498 GCA_002345025.1 Candidatus Accumulibacter iunctus
TGCTCCGGGACAACCTGGCGCCGCGCCGCCACCGCCTGGCCTGTCAGGCGCAGGTGCTGGGCGGTTGCATCGTCGTCCAGCCCGCTTGAGCCTTCGTCCCACCCCTTGTACTCACCAGGAGCCTGCCATGCCCAACATCACCTTCTCCAGTCCGCTGCACCGGGACAAAACGGTCTACGCCGTCGCTGGCAGCCACACCCAGACCATTCTGAAGCTCGCCAGGGAAAATCATGTCCCGATCGATTTCTGCTGTGGCGACGGCGAGTGCGGTACCTGCCTCGTCAAGGTCAGCAGCGTCGACAAGGCCAGCCACAGCAAGTACGGCCACATGGGTGGTCCGCTGAACGCCCGCGAGGTCGCAGTCCTCAAGGAACTGGGCAAGATCAAGCAGGCACAGATCGAACAGATGTACGTCGATGACCTGCCACCGACAGAATGGCGCCTCGCCTGCCAGTACATCGTCCGGGACGAGGACATTCTCGTCGAGTACCCGAGCCGCTGACCGCGTCTCTGATTCGAGCGCCGTCGGACTGCTGCGCCGGCGAGTCAGCTGGTTGCGGCACCGGCAAGCAGCGCCAGCGCATCCGCCTCGACGATTTCGATGCCGATGCGCTGGCAGAGACGCCGTTCCTTGTCGTTCGCTTCGGGGATCAGCGCCCAACCGGCGGGTCCGACCGCAGCGTCGTGCACCAGGTCGGAGAGGATCATGCGTTCGGTATCACGATCGAGGCGCACGCCGAGCAGGAGATAGCGCCTGCCGCGACGGCGCACCTTGACGAACGAGGGAACGGCAAAGCCACCCATCAGCTCGGTGATGTAATCCACCTGGTCGGCATCGGAGGCGACGTAACTCGGCTGCGGCAGTGGCGCGCCCATCGGCTTGAAGAGCAGCGGCAGTTCCGTGTCGGCCACCGTCGGCGCGATGGCGCGGTAGCCGCTCCCGTCCAAGGCGTAGAGACGGAAGCGATGGTCGGTGCCGCCAAGGCGTGCAGAACCGTGGATCAGAACGTGTGGCGTCCCGGCATACGAGTCGAGCAACTGCGTGTCGCGGTTGGTGTCGATCACATAGGGTGGCCGGAGCGTTGCCCGCCACTCGTGCAGCGCTGCGCGTGTCCAGTGCGACGCACCGTAGATGCTGTCCAAATGCGCCGTCTGTGCGGAATGTTCTGGGTACTTGGCTGCTGTCGATTCTGTCTTGTCGAACACACTGACCCGCAGGCCAGCGTGTTGCAGCGCCGTGGCGCAGGACAGGCCAGAGATGCCGCCGCCGATCAGTGCCAGATGGCGAGTGCAATTCATGGTTTTCAAGTCAACCTTCCCCCGACACCACCATTGTTTGTTCCATAATGGATGCAGCCCCTCTCCAGTCGAGCAAGCGAGACTTGACGACGCTGGAAACATCATTGTCCTCAAGACACAAGCTGAACTTCAGATCCTTGCCGATTTGCCTTATCCGCTTTTCTCCCTGTTGCGTCAGCTCGGCAGGTAATGTCATTCCTTCTGCCACTTTCGCTGGGAAAGTCAGCCTGATAGACAAATTGTCGTGAGTGATTGACTTGTTCCCGGCGAAGGTCATCATCTCGGCCAACAAGAAATTGGCCGCGTTGCCCGCAAATGTCCACCATCGCCACTCCGGTCGTTTGCCGGCAACCGTTCTTTCAACAGTAGTCTTGCCAGTCTCGAGCAAGGCAAACGAGGATGACACATGGTCGAGTCGATTTCGTGCCCGATTCGAGAGAACGGCCGGGACTTTGCGATCAATCAGGAGAGACTTCATTTTCTGGCAAAGTTCAAATCGAAGTACTCTTGACGACCCAAGCCATGAAGCCTTTCCCCTGTTTTCGCTCGGCTCGACATGGACGACGCGAGACTTCCAGTCCGAAGTCACCACTCGCCAATATCGGCCAGCCAGAATCAGCGTCGGCGCCGATTCGTCATTTGCCCGAACGCTCATCGGGTCAACAAAACCCAATTCACGCCGACCATGCAGAACGGTCATTAGTAACGGAGAATTGAAGGTGGAAACGATGGCCTCAAAGTGGCGTCGGCCGAATTCATCTTCGCCGGTTGCGCCCAAACCGATCAACCCGCCAAGTGCTTCATCCTCCCAGAGAATGGAACGAGAAAGCATCGTACCGATGATCCGCGAAATCCTGTTCGAGTCGAGATCGAAAAAGAGGTCAGTCAATTCCGCTTCAAGTTCAGCTCTCGCCAACCCACGGTGCTGCAGGATCAGCGCAATTGCCTGTTGTGCGACCAAGTGCCATGGCGTTACAGGAGGATTTATCGGTTCGACAAAGTCTTCGCGCCAGAGGCGAACGATCGCACTGGCGATCATCAATCCCTCGTCGTCCGTCGCAAGGAACAAACAGTTCCGCATCGTTCCCTTGCGCCGACCCGTTCGCCCCATGCGCTGGAGAAACGACGCTACCGAAGCAGGGGCGTCGATTTGAATGACCCTATCCAGGTCACCGACATCCATTCCAAGTTCCAGGGTAGATGTCGCGACGATGACGCAATTCGGCTCCTCGGCAAATGCCTTCTCGGCTTGCCGGCGCTCGTCCGCAGACAACGAGGAATGAGAAACAAAGGTCCGGACGCCCAGGTCGCGAAGCAGTGCCGAGAGTTCTTCCGTCTTCGCCCGGCTATCGCAGAAAACCAGACGCTTTTCGCCAGCATGCAATCTGGAGATTACTGTTGCCGCATTTTCGAGCGAACCAACAAAGTCGATGGTGAGATCCGCATCGTATCCGGATTGCCCATCTCCGATGACTGTGGTTGCTTGACCTGGAAGCATCCATTCGATCAATGATTTCGGGTTGCCAACGGTGGCGGTCAATCCGAGAACCTGGATTCGCCGTCCAGCAAGTCGTTGAAGTCGTTGAATCAGACATCGCACATGCCATCCGCGATCGTCACCGCAGAAGGCGTGCAGTTCATCGACGATAATCAAGCCGACGTCAAGAAGCAGGTTTCGCTTGTCGTCGTTTGCCGAAATCAACATTCCTTCGAGAGACTCGGGTGTCGTCAGCAAGAGATCCGGAGGATCCTTGATCGCTCTTTTCTTGATCGAGTCACTGATGTCGCCATGCCAGACGCCGACACGTCGTCCCAGCAAGCCGAAATAGTACGAAAGGCGAGGTTCCAGGTTGTTCAGGAGTGCGCGAATCGGGCAAACATACAGCACGGACAAGCCGCGCCAGTCTTCCGACAGCATCCGCGAGAGAACAGGGAATATCGCCGCCTCGGTCTTCCCCCCGGCCGTGGGGGCCAAAAGGATGCAGTGCTGCCCATCGAGAATAGGGCCTACTGCCGCCTGCTGCGTAGGACGCAGCCCATTCCACCCCAGCGAATTGACGATGTGATGCTGAACGGCTGGATGCAAGCGATCAAAGGCTGCTTGCTCTTCGCTCATTCCACGTCGAGTTCAATGGCATCAATGCTGGAAAGTCCCGAGGCTGCGGCCTCGGAACGTGTCAATTCGTTGGGCGCAAGCGTCAGCGCGTAGTGCTGGCGGGGATCAAAATCAGCAAACTGGTCTACACGGTCCAGAACGTCAGCGACCAGGTTTTTCAGGAAAATCCGTGGCGCGACACCAACCTTTCCACCAAGCTTTCCCGCGACGGCGACGGCCAGGTCATGCACATAACGGTCGTCTACGAGGGATCGAACACGATCCGCATCGACGGCACCCTCGGCAAAAATGTCGCGAACCTTGCAACCTACCTGCGACAGCAATCCAAGGTCAAAGTTGGGCAAGCGGATTTGCACTGCGCGCGGATTGTCGAAACGAGCCTCCGTGCTGAAATCAACATGCAGGCGCTGCGCCAGGGGCGCCAGCCGCTGCACCCCTTGCGGACCATCGTAGAACGCAGGCGTGCCGTTGATCATCAGGTACAAGCCGGGGAAGCGCCCCGCATCAATCTCGTCGATCCATTGGCGCAGGCCATTGAGCCCTTTTTCCCGGGTGTCAGCCCGCATTCGCTGCAAAGTCTCGACCTCATCGATGACGAGGATCAATCCGTGGTAGCCCGAATCGCGAAGGATCGCCAAGACCCCGGCGATAAAACTTGCCGCACTGAAGTGATCGATATCGCCCTTGAGGCCTGCCGTCCGCTTGATCTGTGCTGCCACATTCGGTTGTCCGGATACCCAACTCACCAGGCCTTCGGCCAAGGCCGTTTCCCCGCGCGCCACCGCTTCGCGATACGCGCGCAGGGCTGCCGAAAATGCGGGAGCCACCTTGTTGATACTTGCCAGTCGCTGTTCCATGAGCACGCCGGTAGCGGCCATCAGCCCTTGCGCATCGTTCGGGTCAAGCTGGCCAGCGGCAAGTACATCCTGCTCGAGAACGTAAAACCAGCCATCGATGATTCCGCGGAATGCCGCTTCGCCGGCGTCGGCCGTGGCAAGCCGCTCGATCAGGCGACGATAGATCGTTTCCATTCGGTGCAGAGGGGTTTCTGTCTCCGAGATCTGCACCTCGCTGCTGGCGAAGCCGGCGGCACGCGCGCGTTCCTGCAACCAGCGACCGAAGAACGTCTTGCCGCTGCCATATTCGCCGCGCAGCGCCTTGAACACAGCGCGCCCCGAGCTGACCGACGAGAGTTCGTCGTCGAGCGTCGCCTGAAAGCGCTCAACGCCGACTGCGAAAGCATCCAGGCCGTTTCGCGGCACCGTACCCCGACGCAAGGCATCGATGATCTCCGAGCGACGCGCTGGACTGATCATTGCGCTCTCCCGGTACGCCCACCAAACTGCGTCTCAAGGAGCGTTCGATTCAGCCCAACCGTCCCCTCCGCTTCATCGAGGGTAAGCACAGGAGCTTGGTCTACGTTCAACAAGCGACGCGCTGCACTGACGAAGCCGGAAACCCGCAGCAAAGGCATGCACAACCGTGCAGCCAGGGCTTGCTTGGACACTTTTCCGCCTCGCTCCGACAAGGCTTCAAGCAGCGCACGGATCTCTTCATCCGTCACACCAGCACGAGCCACCCACTGTTTCTGCGACAGGAATGCCGTTGATTCAAGCAGTGCAGCAATCCAGTCCTGCTCGACTGCCGTGGCCTGAACCACCTCAAGCGCTGGCAGTTCGAACAAGGACTGCTGTCCCGAGGCTACTGGTGCTGGCGGCCTGGTTTTCCTGCCGACTGCTTTGGCCAGAGGCTGCGAGCCGGGGGATACGGGGCTTGTCTCGGCAGCAAGCTCCCACCAGGCGGGTGCGGCGCTGGGTGCATGGCGCAAACCCTCTGGCAGCACACTGCCAGTAGTCAGAAGCGTGATGGGGACAAGCATTTCCTGGAGACTGATGCCGCCGTGGTAGCCGTTTTTCCGCGAGCCATAACGCAGCGTCTCGCTCCATGGAACGACGATCTGCCGTTGCCCGTGCGGTGTCATCACCCGCCCGCCGGAGAGCATGATCTCTTCGGCAGAGACAGGAGCGCCGGCAACAGTCCGCCAGCGATCGCCAGCCGCGAGATCTGAACTGTTCGCGACTGCCTTGTCCTGCGCTGGATTCGCCAATGCGTGTGTTGCTTCGTCGATCAAATGACCGTGATCGGCAGTGATCAGAACAAGGCGCCCGGCGTTTCGAGCCTCGTAGAGAAGTGGCTTGATCAGGCGCAGGTCATCCAGCGCCCAGCGGTGGTTCAGTTGAGCCGAGCCCGACAAGTGATCATCGACACCATTGAAAACAACGGCCACGACTTTTCGCTCTCGGCTGCCGATGGCATCGCGTACCACCTCGGACAGGGTGACGCCATCGCTGGCCGATGTCAGCTCACCTTTATGGAACAAGACCGGTCTTGCACCAGACCGGTTCGATGGTACGAGGGGGATGAGTGCGGGATGCTGGGCAAAGCCGGTTTTCTCGTTGGCTGCCTGACCTTGAAGCAATTTTCCGCAAAACAGGCTGGTGCGGGAAATCTCGGTGATTGATGGAATCGTTGCCAGGCCAACCGATGCCTTTTCCTGCGCACTCGGCAAAACTTCATTCCAGCCTTGTCGCTGTGCATCCTCAAGCAATTCCCGATAAATGGGAAACGACAGGCCATCCACGACCAGCAGCAGCACCGGCGCCAGCGTTGCCACGGGAGCGAGCACGTCGGCGATGATCTGCTCTACCGGGACGACATGGTCGAGCTTTGGGCATCCCCCCTGGTTCCAGGCGGACAGAGCCACCGCGAACTGCCTGTTTGACGACTCGCGTCTGACCCGGGCCGCTTCGCGCAAAGCACTGTAGGCACGAGTCACGACAGCCAGGTCATCGCCTCCCATCAAGGCAAGGCGTGCCCAGTCGGCAAATGCGCCTTCGTCGGCATAGGACTTCGCCAACGAATCCAGCCCGATGTGTTGGCCGGGCTCAGCGTTCGACAGCCAGCGGACCAGCCGCATGGCCATCTCAACACGGCGCACCCGGTTTGCCTGATGAACTGCGAGGCGATGCTCCTTGACGGCGCCGCCCGCGACCAGCACCGCGGCCGTGGCAGCCGCGCGAGCAGCCGGCTTCTTCTCGGGCCCTGTTGCGAGAAATTCTGCAATTGCGTTGGCGAAAACGCTCAGGCGTGCGCTGAACCCCGAAGGCAAGTCGCTGGATCTTTCGGCGAACGCCGTCAGGTGAAGGGATGCCACAAGCTGGTCTGCCACATCGAGGACCGGCATCAGAGTCGAAGCATCCATGGCTTTGGTGACCTGGACGGCCGCCGCATGCAAACGCAGTCCCTCCCGCAGCGGAATTGGCGTCCCGCCGGTGTAGCGCTCCAGCCGCACGGCCGCGGCCAGTAATTCCGGTGCAAGCGGCGTATCGTCAGGCCGCTTGAGGACCATGCCGCACGCCAGGGCGATCGGCATCAACTCGCCGCCGTAGCCCGCCTCCAGCACCTGCGCGACCAACCGTCCACAGGAACCGAGAATCTCGATCAGCCATTCACCGACCTGTTGGCGTGCCTTCTCATGAAGATCGCCATAGCGACGTGTTGCCTCGGGTGAAAGGGTCCAGCGCAAGACCGAAGCGAGGTCGGGACGCCCCGCATGTTCGGTGGTCATCCCGAGGACGCAGCGCAAGACCTGCGACCAGGCCGAGTCAACATCGAGAACGCCGCCCGCGACTGGCGGATAGCCCCCTGCCGGAAGGTTCTCCAGCAATGCCTCGGCAACCCAGGACCAGCGAGCAAGCCGGGAATCGATTGCCTTGGCCTGAAACGCATGGCGCAACATATCCCACGCTTCAACCGAAAAAACCTTGCCACGCGAAAACCGTGCAAGCACGTCGGCGCCCAGCACATGATCGGACAGAGGCGTCAATACCACCAGACCAGGCAATTTCCCGGGCGATTCGCTGGATGCCTGGCCTGAACCGGTCATCGCCCCGTCAGCAAGCGCCAGCAGTCGTTCCCGAACGGCAATCGGCGACGGGCACCAGGCCACTGAAAACTCCCGATCGCCAACCGCCAACGTCAATGGCCAGTCTTCGTTGTGCTGCGCACGAATGGCGATCACCGCTGCCGTTCTATCGTGGCGCAGAACCGCATCGATCTGGGCGACGATCTGGCGGGCCGACGGGTTGAGCAATACATTCACCGGCTTAGCCCTTCCTCGTGATTTTCCACGAGATGCTCAGTCGATAGTCGGCATCCCTGGCGAGTTCAACGCGAATTTCATCCAGGGAATTGATGGCATCAGCAATGGCAAGGTCGCTCTTTGTCACTTCACGCACGACGCGAACTCCCGGCGTTGACGGTGCGGGCGGGATCGGGGGTGGTGGTGGCACGACCGGCGGGGGCGGGGGCGGAGGTGCTTCCGTCAACAGCTTCAAAGCCTTGTTCTTTTGCTCGGCCAGCGCTGCCTTCAGGCCGATGGCGTGCTCGTCACTCGCCAGGATCTCCGCCAGCCGTTCCCGCATCGATTGGGCGGCAATTCTGCGGTGATCCACGAGCGCGATCACGGCGGTGAAGAGTTCCCAGTCTGTCGTCTTCAAAGCCTCGTCAAGCGCTTTCGCCTTGCCAATGGTCTGCCCATAGGCTGCCTCGGTCGTCGCCATCGCCGCGCCCGCAAGGGTGCCGATCATGTCGGCATTGGCGGATGTCATGCCGAGGAGCAGGGTCGCAGCACCCTCGGCTGTCCTGAGCCGATCGCAATCCTGGCCGGCATTGCCAAGACTCCGCCACTTCACGGCCAGTGCTTTGGCGTAATCCTGCAGCGGAGCAAGCCTGGTGCTTGCTTCGGTGCTCAACTGATCCTTCAGTCGGGCCACATTGCCGGCGTTCAACGATTCCGCCACCGTCAGTCCGAAGAACAGGCCAGCGCGCCGGATCGCCTCTTTCCAGTCGTCTTCGCCGGGCAGTGCCTGCTCGCGCAACACCAGCTCGTTCGGCGTGTTTTCAAGCGTCGGCGGATAGGGCCCGTTGTTCAGGAAGAAAGAACGATTGGTCATCGCCGCAAACGCATGGATGATCAAATTCTGGACTTCCGGCAGCAAGCCCATCGGGCTTGGATCGTCGATCCATTTGCGCATTCGGGCGACCGTGATCGGCGCGCCGGGGTCACCGTCGGCTGCCTGTCTTTGCAGGAAATGAGTGCGCCAGTGATTCTCCAGCACCAGATGGGTCCCACCCATGTTGCCCAGGCGCAGGGGATTCACGACTGCAAGCGTCAATTGCCGCAGCGCGCGATCGGCCACATGCACGCGCCGGTCCTTGTCCTCAAGAGCCCGAACCAGCTCCGCCTCGACCTTCTTGAGCACAGCGATCCTGATCTCGGTTTCGAACAGCGGGTGTGCCGGATACCTGTGGGTGAACAACTGGTCCAGCAGGTTGATGAATCCCTCGCGCAGATTCGCGCCCACCGGCGCCTGTGGCTGGAATGTCCGGTCGAGCGTGCGGAACTGGTCGGCCACGCCGAGCTTCTGGTCGACGGCATCGCGCGGATCCTGGGCGATTCCGTAGGCGACCTCGAGGTATTGCTTGAGGCGCTGCTGCAGTTGATCGCGCTGGTTCTTGGCCAGGGAACGGGCCTGTGCCCGGTCCACTTGCGCCAGATGCGCTGCGTAGTCGTTGAAACGCTCGCCCGTCAGGATGTAATCGAGCACCACCAGACGGCCCAGATCCTTCAGGGCCTTTTCCGAAAGGAAGGCTGGCAGCCAGACCAGCGTTTGGGAGCCTTCGCCGGTGTAGCGGTCCAGGCGGGCAAGATCATCGGCCGGGGTGCGGTTGGGTTCGTCGAAAGGGAAGTCGAGAATGACCGTCCACGCCCCTTCACGCCCGCGTAGCCGATCATCCGCCAGTTCGCGCACGTTTTCATACAGCACCTCGACCTCGCGCAGGGTGCCGCGCCACCAGAACGAGAAACGGGTAAACAGCTCGTTAGTGTCCGGAATGCCAAGTTCGCCGAACAGCATCTCGCGAATCTTGCGCCGGCGGTTGCCGGTGTTGTCGTGCCCCTCGGCGCCTTTGACGATCGGCTCGATATCGACCCCGGTGACCTGAATCGAGATCACCGGATTCTGCTCGTCGGTGATCTTCAGTTCGCCGACTTCGCCCGCCCAATCACGGCACTTCTTCAGTACGTCCTGCGTCTCGCGGCCGGGAATCGGCGACTTCACCGAACCATGATTCAGGGCGGCAAGTCGCTGCGCCGTCAGGGCCTTCAACGACTCGACCTCGGGCACCAGGGCCGCCAACAGCAGCGTTTTCAGGATGCGTGCATCGTTACGGAAATTTCGCGCCCGCACGGGGTCGACCGCAGTATGGGCCTGCGGGTTGCGCAGATCCTGCCAGACGACCCCATGTGTCCGTTCAAGCAGCGGCACCAGCTTCTGGCTGAAGAGACGCTTGGCATTGTCGAAGTGCAGGCGCATGGCGTCCGAGAAGGGCTCATCCCCATCGACGATCACATCCCACAGGTCACCTACCGGGATGATCTGGCCCAGTTCCAGGTCGTCGCGGCGGTCAACCAGCAGTTGCAGCATCAGTTTCAGGGCTGTGCGCTCACGCTGCAGCACACTCGACACGGCCACCAGGGTCTGCACCAGGGCAGGGCTGAACGGGTAGACCAGCCGGAACATCTCGCGGTCGGCGTTCGATGTCAGAAGCGTGTCGGTCACCGTCCTCGACCTGTTGGCGAAATCCTCGAAAGCAGCGTCCAGCACCTGGCGGGCTGATTCCGTCGCCGGCTTGAGAACGCGGGCCTGGGCAATGACCGGCAAGTTGCGGTCCTCCAGGATGATCTTGTGAAAGCGCGCCTCCCAGTACTTGAGCACGTCGGCAAACTGCATCTGCATCGCGCCGGCCATGTTGTCGCCGACCAGTTCGCGCAGGTCCCGCTGACGCGCCACAAAGCTGATCAAGGGCACCGGTCGATCGGCATTGGCTGCCTCGACCAGTTTCGAGAGCTTCGACCCTTCGCTGCTGACAAACGCGACGTCCGCTGCCCGACTCGCCAGCCAGAGAATCAGTTCGTCGAGGAAGAGGATTACGCCGTCGTAGCCGAGTTCGCTCGCGTGGCGGGAAAGGATGGCGAGTCCATCGTCGAGGCTGACAAAGGCCTCACCCTGGCCACCGCCACTACTGCTGGCGACCGAGGCGTAGGCGCTGAAGAAACACGAAATCAGGTCACCGACCAGACGGCTACGCTCGTCACCCCGAGGTGACTCCAGCATCGCTGCTTCGAAGCTGCCGGCATCCCAACCGCCCGAAAGCTCGCCCCAGCCGTCGGCACTGCCGGCGTGCTCGTTCAGTTTGCCAAAGAAGGCGTCATCGCCCATGCGCGCCCGCAGTTGCTGGGCATCGCGAAACAGCCCTTCGGCCAGGTAGAAGCCGGGCACTGGCGCATCGGGGTGAATGCTGCGCACATGGTCGGCGTAGCCGCCGAGAATGGCCGACTCCATGTTGCGGGCGCCGATCATGTGGTAGGGCACCAGCAGGAACTTCTTGCCCTCGGTCCAGGCGTTGCTCCTGGTCACGACGCTGGCCAGTTCCTTGATCGAGCGGGCGCGCGTATTACCGGCCAGCAGGAGGTTCAGCACCGCCATGAAATGGCTCTTGCCCGAACCGAAACTGCCATGCAGGTAGGCTGCCTTGCTTTGCCGCGTCGCCAGTGCCGACTGGATGAAGGCCAGGGCATTGTCGAAAGCCTGCGCCAATTGCGGCGTGACCACGTAGTTGCCGAGTGTTTCGTCAGCAGCGCGGACGCCATCGGACAGTTTGAGGACAAAGTCCCCTTGATGGACCCGCTCGGGGATCGGTATCAGTTCGCGTATTAATGTCATGTCGTTTGATTCGATTATCTCAGTGGTTTGACACCACCGCGGCGGCCCAAGCCGAACGCAATGCGGTAGACATCTGGCATTTGAATACGTCGATTTGAAAGGCGTTGAATAAGCCCAAGGGCCTCAAGATCATTGAGTACCCCCTCGGCACCTTGATCAAGACTTTGGGGTGGCAACTTCACCCCGTCGCCTGACTCAAGAAGTGAGTTGTGCAAGCGATCCAAAGATCTCTCCTGGCGCCAAATCGAAGCAATATCCTCGGATTCGCAAGGTACAGTGACCCTCCCGCGAAGGGGATGCATCAACTCAGCAACCCAGGGGTAATCTTCCCCGGTGATTTCATTGACTCTAATGCGGGACGCTGCCTGGACACCTTGTTGAATTCCCTTGAAATGCAATGCCAATGAATGTTCATCCGGGGTGTTTTCAGCGGCCTTACGCACTGCCTCGATAAAACTTCGCGGGCTCACCTGGTCGCGGCCATCCTGAAGATGATTCACCAACCAGCTATAGGGCTTTCCTCGCTTGATTCCACTTGGGCCGGAAGCCATCGCCTGCCCGGCCAACGCGACGAAAATTTGCTCCTGAACTGCTTCGTCGGTGCGTAAAACCTTGGGCAAAAACCATGCTGATTCACCATATTCCCAATCCAGGCGGGCTACCGATGTACATAAACTTCGAAAGGTTTCACCGCCACCCACTGCATTGCCCAGGCACTGATACAACAGGGCATACAAATCAATTCGGCGCCAAACAAGCTGCGTCTTGCGTGCCAGCAATTTCGATGCATCAGGAAAGCCAGTAATTCCCCTGTCTTCAAGCATGTCGGGCCGACAAAAAAGCTTCAATCTGATGCGACGCGTGCCGCGCACATCCAACGCCAATTGCAACAGTGCTTTTGCCAACGGCCGAATGTGCTGCCAATCGTTGGCCAGACGATCCAGCGCATCGAAGAGAACAAGCAAAGTCTTGCCATTTGCATCAAAAGCCTGGTCAGCTTCTTGCAACAATGCATCGTACGCTTCGGGATTGGACGCCACCCACGCGACACGCTGGCGCCAGACACCAGCACCGACTTGCTCCATCGCTGGAAACGGCGTTGCAAACTTCGCCTTGCAAGCAAGCACGGCTCGCCAGATGGCACGAGGCGGAAAGTCGCGTACGAGATCAGCCAATACATCCTGGCTGGGTGCGTCAATGGAGGAGGGTTGCGCACCAAAACCACGCTCGATCGTGACGTTGGGTTCGATCTGTGTTTCCGGAAAGGCGGCCGTCAGAATACGTCGATGTGGTTCGGAAGAGAGCGTTGCCCACCAAAAGCTTTTGCCTGAACCTCGTATCCCTTCCACCAGGCTGTTATCCGGATGCAACGCCTTGGCATGGCTCGGTGGAACGTAGATGGCACCAGGCGCTGTTGCTGTCGAGGGGCCGCTATGATCTATTTCAGGGAGCGCCTCACGAATTGCGCTGCGCAGAATTTGTGCTGTCGTTTGATTGCTCACCACCCTTACTCCCCGAAAACCATGCTTTTGACGCTGCGGACAAAGGGGCCGAAGGCCAAGTCGATGTCAGCCTGGCCGACGCCCCCCTTTGCCTCGGACAATAAGGGATCAAATTCCTGAAATCTGGCATTCCATCGTACGCGAAGTGGAAAGTGCGGCGCCCCTTCAGACTCGAGATCAAAGGTGAAGGCATCCGTGGGTGTTTCGCTGCCAGCTTCGACGTTGTCGTAAAGCGTTTCACGGAAAAGCGTCCAGGAGTTTTCGAGGAAATGCCGGGCACGCCCTTCCTGATCCGATTCAGGAAACAGCGCGTGAACAATCGCCAGGCGCTCGCGCACGCCGCGCAGCACCTCAGGATGGCATTGCCAATTTGCAAATAGCTGTTGATACCCTTGCCAGTTCTGCGGGCTATCCGTCGCAAAGAGGAGCGCCACTGAAGACAGGCCGGCAATGGAAATGGCGGCCAAATCATGCAAACCGGCGCGACTGTCGATCAGGACAACCTCCGGTAGTTCTTTGGCCTCCAGGGTTTCGACCAAACGCCGCATGCGATGGGCAAAGCGCTCGGCACCCGCTGGGGTAGGCACATCGGCGTAAGCGCGCGCCAGTTTGGCAAGATAGGCCGTTTCGCCATTTCCGATGGCACTTGCGACACGAATACTTCCAGGACAGTTTTCTGCCAGTGGGCTATCGGCAACCAGGTCATCAAGAAGGCTGTCGGATTGCCCGACTGCATCTTCGATAAACCAATCCACGAGACCGAATCCTGCGCGGCGTTCGGGGGGCAACAGCAAACCGGATAGCCCAGGCGATTCAAGGTCGAAATCCAGCAGCAGAACACGCTTACCCTCTTGCGCCAGCAGATAGGCCAGCATGCCCAAAGCTGTCGATCGTCCAACCCCACCCTTGATTCCGTAGAAAACGATACGAGGCGCAGCCGGGATTGCGTCTGCATTCTCCGTGGTATGCAGCCAATCCTGCCCTGTAATTTGCCGATCAAGTAATCGAACCACAATATCTTCAGCAAACGACCCATCCTCGTTTTCGTGTCCAGAGACTATCGTTTCGTGCCAGTCGGGATGATTGAAAATAGTCTCAGGATTGGAGAAATTTTCTCGGAACATGACCCCATCTCTTACGCCATAAGCACCCAGCGCAATGCATGTCTTCTGAAAATGACGATATGCCTCTTCCGGAAAGTCACTGCTGGAAGCGTCAATGGCGAATCGAATCCGTCCGTAGATATCCCGAATGAGTCCAGGCTGACAATCTGCAGGGAGATGATCGAAGCGTGTCGCTTCAGCAGCCAGGCGCAGTGCCTCATTGAATCTGATCGGGTTCATTGCATCACTCCGTCAACAATCGCCTGATCCAGCATGCTCATGACTTCAGTCGCCGCCCCTCGCCATCCTGGCAAGGAAGCAAGTGGCAATCTGGATTCATCGTAATAACGATGGTCTACCGACCAGTCGCTGAAAGCGGCTATGCCCGGCAGCATTGCGACATACCGTGTCGCCTGACGCCCATCGGGAAAAGCAGTTAATCCGGAAACGATCTGACCCAGCGACGGCATGTGCTCACGGTAGCCTGTTTTCGGCTTTCGCTGAATATCGCCATTGCTTTCCGTCGGCAATCCATGCGCAACAAGCAAGGCCTTGAGGCCACACTCGACACAAAATCCATAGAGTTGCCCTGCATTTGCGGTACGAACCTGTTGTTCGAGCAACTTCGCATCAGCAAAATGCCGCCGGGCAGCGCCCCTGAAATTAATCATCCTTGAATTTACCCCTCAATTCGCCGTCGACCGCGGCGAACGGGAGTCGCGGGTGGCTGCCAGCCCACTACCGCATCGCGGGTTACAGCAAGGCCACGCGCTTCCTCGTCGACGAAACCATCCAGATAGTCGCCCATGCGGGTGCCGTGTTCGGCATCGGGGTCGTTATGCCACTGCTTGATCCAGGGCACCAGTTCGGCGATGGCGGCCAGTAAGGGCTTCAGCCGCTCGGCATGCCAGCCCTCGTTGTCCTTCATGCCGAGATACCAGGTGGCGATGGCGGTGCCGAGTTGCAGCGGGTTGAGGCCGGCCCAGGCGATCAGCAGGCTGCCGTCGGCGTCGCGGCTGCAGTGCGGGAAGCTGACGAAACGTTCCTTCGGTACATCGAGCCCGCCGCGCAGGCGCCAGTAGTCGGTCTTCTGGAAATCGGTCGACTTGTATTTGGGCGGCACCGGGATGTCGCCGATCTCGGCGGTCTTGCGCCGCCGGCGTTCCGATTCGTCGGCTGTTTCGGCGTCGACCGCGTCTTCCCGGCGCTGCAAGTCCCAGGTGCGCTCCCATTCGGCGCGCTTGCGCAGGCCGGCTTCGCTGTAGCGCAGGACGGGCAGCACGGGCACCGCTTCGCCGGCCACCAGGTTCGCCACCAGCAGCGCCACGTCAAAATCGGAGCGGCCGGCATACAGTTCGGCGACCTGCATGAAATCGGTGTCGGACCGCAACCGATCGGCCAGCTTGTTGGTGCTGGTCAGGCTCGGGGTGTCGGCCGCAGCGGCTTTCAGAGACGATTCCAGGCGGTCGAGCAGCCAGCCGCTGAGGGCGGTCTGCTCCTGTTCTGCCCACGCGCTCGACGCCCAGCGGCGCTTGTATTCGGGGCGTTCGATCAGGCCGATGAATTTGTCGGATTCGATCAGCGCGATGCGAGCCTCGACGACACGGCGGTAATCGGCTGGCCAGTGCGCCGGCAGTTCGGTGATCGGTGTTGAGCCATGGCGGGCAAACCAGGTGGTTCCGGCCTGGCCGGCAGCGATGCTGCGGGCGAGGACGATTTCGAAGGCGCGCTCGCCGAGGGCGATTTCCGGCGGCTGCGGGTGGGTGAGTTCGGTCTGCGTCAGGCCGTAAAGTTGATAGCAGCGCCAGTCCAGTTCTTCCTGGGTGGCGATCATTTGTTGGCGCAGCGATTCGGTGGCGGCGCGGGCGCCGTCGAGGGTGGCGCGGAGTGGCAAGGCGCGATGGACTAGCGCAGAGGGGCTGGTGGCGGCGAGTTCCTGGGCGAGGCGGTCGAGGGTTTGTGCGAGAACGAGGGGTTGTTCCTTGACGAGCGGAAACTGCGAAAGTTTGGTTCCATCGTATTCAAATCGCTGGAATGCCGGATCGCCAATATGCTTGGCAGCGCAAACCTGCTTCAACCAGAAACACGCCACAGACGAATTAAGCAGGCCCAGCAGACTCAAATGCTCGGCGTCGCTCGTTCCTGCGGGCAGTTTGATGACTGGCGCGGTCTGCTTGAACACCTTGCCGCCCCGGTCGAGGACGAAGTGGTTGTGGGTGGCGACGAAGGCGAAGGTGATGGTGAGGGGCGTGCGGAGCTTTGAGGATGTCAGCCGTCCAAACTCCCACCATTTCAAGCCGGCATCCGTCTTGGTTTGCTGGCCGAACATCTTGTTGTTCGAAAGATTTGATCGGTAGCGCCACATGGCCCGCAAGGCGCTGCTTTCGACACGGAGATCGATGGGCTGAAAGTCGCAATCGTAAGGAAACAGTGCTACATCGCCATCCGCCCGCGTCCAGTCGCGAACCTCATCGCCCGTGACCATTGGGCGTAACAGGGAGGCGCTCACGCCAGCGCGGCGATAGGCACGTGTATCCCGAATGAAAACATCGTCTTCTAGGGTGAATGACGTGATGCCAACCGACTCGGACAATGACTCGAGTCTTGCACGCCCTTCCTCGATCACATCCTTCAAATCCGCCGCGCCACCCCCGCCGATGCTCCACGGATGTCGCGCAAAGGTCGCGCGCGGGGTATCGGCGACCGACACAAACGCCGATTCGCTGCCGGCGACATCGACCTGCTCGACGATCGCCCGCCAGACCAGCCCCTGCGCTGGATTGTCAGGCGTGCTGGGTTCGCCCTTGATACCCATCAGGGTCCGCACGACGGACGTCAGCGGCGGTCGATCACGACCGAAGAGAATGACGGTCGGCGTGCCGTGGCCGGGAATGTAGGCGCCCGAGGTGTCAATGACGTGGCTGAGGTCGATGCGCGGCAGGAAATCCTCGATCAGCTTCCTGCCGAATTCGCGCTTCATGAAGCTGTTGGTGGTAATCATGCCGACGTAGCCGGTCGGCTCGCGCTCGCTACCGGGAATGGCCAGTTCAAAGAAGCGCTCGGTGAAGGGCACCCCGAGCGAATACTTCATGTGGCAAGTGACGTAGCGCGCCCGATAGGCGGCGTTCAGCGCCGCATCCTTGACGGTGATGTAGGGCGGGTTGCCGACCACGGCGTGGTAACGCTGGCCGAGAATGCGGTTGAGGTCAGGCAGGTCTTCGCTGGCGAAGGCGTGGGCGAGCGCGCCGCGGCCGAGGTTTTCGGCCTCGCCGCCGAGTGCGAGTTGGCCGTGGCCAAGGCGCGGGCCATGCAGAAGACTGTCGCCGGCGGCGAGGTTGAACCTGAAGTTCGGCGCTTCGGCGAGACTGGTTTCAGCGCAGGCCTTGAGCGCGGCAATCAGCAGACGGAAGCGGGAGATGGCGACGGCAAACGGGTTGAGGTCGACGCCGTAAATGCCGTTCAGCGCCTGCTGCACGGCATCGCGGGCGTTGCGGCCGGGTTCGTTCTTCTGCCAGCATTCGAGCAGGCGGGCGAAACCGCCGAGCAGGAAGTGCCCGGAACCGCAGGTCGGGTCGATCAGCCGCACTTCGCGGTAACCGAACTCGGCGATGGCCGGGTTCAGCGTGCGGTCGAGGATGAATTCCTCGACGAATTCCGGCGTTTGCAGCAGCGCAAACCTTTTCTGCGCCGCTTCGGAAAGATCCTGGTAGAGGTCGCCGAGAAAGCGCGTGCTCCACTCGGGGTCGCTGAAGTCATGCCGCAGCGTGCCGGTGTCCGGGTCGATCTTCTGCCAGAAGCCGACGATGGCCATCGCGCCGTCGCCGGAGACGGCCAGGCGAAACAGCGGATTGTGCCGCTCGTCGAACAGCGGCCCCAGGCCGGGCAGCCGGCCGACGTCGCGGTAGGCGGCGAGCAGGTATTCGAGGTCGCTGTCGCCCGGATGGGCGCGGAAGTAGCTTTCGTGCCGGTCCTGGGCCAGCGCCCGGCGGGCCGGGCTGGCGGCGCTCAACCAGGGGCGATCGATCAGGCCGTTGTCTTCCAGGAAACGGATGAACACGCCCATCAGCAACCAATGCACGGCGGCCTGGGTGATGGCTTCTTCCTTGAAGTCGTGCAGCGTCGCAGCCATTCGCCCGACGTTCCGGGCGGCCTGCCATTCGTTGTCCAGCGAGGCATCGAGGTCCGGCGTAGTGGTGAGCTGCTCGCGGAGGTCGGATTCGATCGTCGTGGTCAGGCGCTTGAGGTCGCGCAGGAGGGCGGCGGCGTTGATCACGAGGGGATTCCTTTATTGGTCGGCGCTTGCCGCGATTCCCGGTTTTGCCCGGCAACGGCAGGAAGCTCGATGATTGGTCGTTGATTCGTCATTCAGGCAGCGGTGCGAGAAGAATGGCTTGGCCATCTGTCTGGAACCCTTGCCCACTGGGCCTGCGTAATCACCGGGATCGGTACGCCATCCAGCGTTGGCATGCCTTGGCCAGCCATTGGCGCCAGCATCCAGACTGATGAAATCCCGTCGGCCCTGCCGGCCATGCTTTGCAGGTCGCTGATCAGGTCCAGCAAATCCAGCCTTGCCAGCAGGCCGGGATCGAGAAGCAGCAGGGATTTGCCCTGAGCGGTGAGCTTTCCTCTGATGCGCGCCCTGGCGAACGAGGCAAGGCGGATGAGGTTGCTCCAGTCGCGCGACCCCGGGCCGCCGATGTCGGCTTCGAGGACCTTGCTCCAGCCGACCTTGCGCTGCCGTGCTTCTTCCTTGAGTGATTCGAGCACGATGCGGTCGAGGCTGATCGGCAGGAAGTCGGCGCCGGCGATGGTGCGCCGCAGTGCCGCCTCGGCGTGGCGCGCCAGGCGCGGTGCGGCGGTCAACACCAGGAACCCGCCCGATTTGATGGCGTGCCTGAGCCTGTCGTTGAATTGGCGTGCCGCGACGATTTCTTCGCTGTGGTCGTCGTCGGCCACGGTGTCGGGACGGTGCAGGAAGGTGGTCGTTCCCGCCGAAGGGCCAAAGCCTCTGTGCGTGGAGTAGTAGCCGGGGCCCTCTTCGCCGTCATTGCGCCAGACGAGATCGGAACCTGCGGCGCCGAGCAGGGTGTCCAGCGACGGCCGGCCGGGCAGGGGTTCTGCATCGGGATAGCGCCCCGTGATGCGTTCGCGTACCTGGCTCTCGGTCAGGACACGCGGGCCGATCAGCGAGCCCATGGCAATCCGGATGGCGCGCTGGGCAGCCATCGCCAGGGGATAGAGTTCCAGACGACTGGAAACCGCCGCGCGCTGGCTGCAACCTGCAGCAAGCTTCACCATCCGCTGCGTGGATAGGGTGGCAACGGTATGGGGACGATCCACCGCTTCGAGTCTTTCAATCACCTGCTGCGGTGTCGGCAGGCTTTCGCCAGCCGATGTTTCCTCATCGGCGGCGATGACGCTGTCGGCGGCGACCCCGAGTCGGAGTGCGTAGTCGGCATGGTCGACGCTGGCCGCGACCAGCGGTACGGCGCCCTTTGCGGCGCCGGGGAATACCTGGTAGCGCGGTTGCGCCAGGTCTGCTTCGGTTTCGATGGCGGCGCGCAGCACGGCAGCAGCGAGCCGCAGGCGATTGGCGTCGTCCTGCTCTATCGAGCCATGGCTCGCCAGCAGCGAGCTGGCTGCTTCGGTGACGGCCATGACGCCGCCACTGGCGCTGAGGGTGATGGCCAGTTCCTCGCGCACTTCGCTGATGGCGACTGACTTGATCCAGCGCCCGCGCGCGGCGACGATCGCATGGGTCAAGGTCGGCCGGGAAATTCCCGCTGCCTGCGCTGCGTCCCCCAGGGTGGGCCAGAGCGTGGCGTTTCGTTCATTCTCGGTGCCCGTTTCGGCCGTCTCCAGGCCCAGGTAGATCGCGAGCGCATCGTCATCCGGGCGCTCGTCGGCTGCGGCGCGCTTCGGGAAGAGATGGTTGGCGAGTTCGTCGAGGCTGCGAATGCCGCTCTTGCCGGCATCGGTGTCGAGAACGGTCGGTGCGCCGGCGACGAGATCGGGACGAATCTGGGCGAGGCGCTTGGCTGTGCCGCGAATTTCCTTGCGCACCTTGTCGCCGACACTCTTGAGGTAACGAAAACGGACGCGGTCGACGGCGAGCAGTTCGCGAACGCTGTGGATCCCCATGCGGTCGAGAACGTTCTGCGCTTCAACACCGTAGCCGAGCTCGCCGATGGCCGTTTCCCGGGTCGCACGACGAGCGATGAGCTCGAAGGGATCGGCTGCGGTTTGCGTGTCGGCCTGGTCGAAAATCTTTCGCCAGTCACGCAGCATGTCTTCCGCGTTGTCGAAACGCTCGCGGAAATCGCGACGCAGGGCTTTGCCAAAGAAGGCGGCCGAGGCTTCCCGCAGGTTGGGGTCGAAGAGGGTGACATCGAGCGTGACTTCGGGCTCGATCACGGCCGGGTCAGAGACGCCGTCGCCCCAGATCGGCAGTGTGCCGGTGAGCATCTCGTAGAGCGTCATGGCTGCGGCAAAGCGCTCGGCGTAAATGTCCCAGCGTGGCGGCTTGCGCAGGCTGAGGAAGGGATCGAGGTAGGGGCGCGTGCCCGCCTGGATGTTGTCGACGGAAGCTTTCGACAGGGAGAAGTCGAACAGCACCAGTTGCAGGCGGCCGCTATGCGACGTCGGGCAAAGGCCGATGTTGTCGGGCTTGATGTCGCGGTGATAGACGCCTTCGTTTTCCAGGAAGACGACCGTCTGCAGCAGTTCCTCGCCGAAACGCCGGACGAGATCCAGCGAGGGGCGGTTGTTGCGCAGGAGATGAGCCAGCGTGTCCTTGCCGGCACTGCTCATCAGCAGCGCCGTGCGGCCGGCAACGGTCAGCGTTTCGCGCCACTCGACAATATTGGCATGGCGCAGCTTGCGCAGGGCTTCACCTTCGGCAACCAGGCGCCTGTTGTGGCTGGCGTCCAGGGCAACCTTGAGGACCAGCTCTTCGGCGTTGCCGCTTCGAGTGACCAGCAGCACATCGGATGACGAGCCCTTGCCGAGACGACGGACGACGGTGAAGCCGCCATCGATGAGGTCGCCTGACTTGGCGGAAGCTGGATCGACTGTTGCCAACTCGGCCGGCGCAGTCAGTTCATCCTCGACAAGTTCGAGGTATTCAAGAAAATCCGTCACCGAGCCGAGGCGGGCAGAGACGTCCGGGCAGGTCGAGAACTGGATCAGATCCTGCAGCGCCCGGCCGGTACCATCCAGCACATCGGAGATGCGCAATCCGTTGCCGGCCCGGAGTTTCTGTTGCAGCTCGGAGGCGCTGCTTGCCGGCGGCTCGCCGGTGAACACCTGCCAGGCGATGGCGCCGAGCGAGAAGACGTCGAGGTGGGGCCCAGTTGGCGCGCCATCCCAGAGGGCTTCCGGTGCGAGAAATACTTTCGCCGGATCTTCCAGGTAATCTTCAACGTGCCGGGTTCCGACGGTACGCGCCAATGTTCCACCCGATGCGCCAAGCGCCGTCAGATTCGACTGCTCCGCCCCTTGCCCACCGCGCGCGGCGAGCTGCCAGTTCATGATGGCGAGCTTGAGTGGGGCGCCATCCTGGTTCTGGACGAGGATGCTTTGTGGTGATAGCGCCCGGTGAATCAGCTTCTTCTGGTGGGCGTACTTGAGCGTTTCCGCCAGTTGTCGAAGGATGGACAGCCGTTGGTCGACGTTGAGTTGATTGCCCTGTTCGCGCAGCAGGAAATCAAGTCGTCGTCCCTGCGGGTTGTAGTCGAAAAGCAGCGCCGGACCGAGTTCGCTTTCCTTGAAATCGCGAACCTTGAGGATGCCGGGGTGATCCACTCCTTCGAGAATCTGGAACTCGCGTGTGGCCTGGCGCACCAGGGATTGCCGGGCGTCAACGGTCGACGCCAGGGCGTAGCCATAGATCCTGACGCGACGGCGAACACCAGCCGAAACGTGCTCCCCCTCCCAGTCCTGATAGTTCTCGCCCTCTTGAATGAGGGCGCCCAACTGATAGTCAGCGATGCGCCGGTGTTTGTTGGACGGACGCACGCCGGCTTCGACAACGGCTCGGCAAAGCACACGCCCCAGTTCGTGGCCGAGCAGCGGTCCGCTGGGCGGGTAATTCCCGGTGCCCTCCAGGCGGGCCATGATCCCGTCGTCGTTGCTTGTATCGGGGCGACCCTTCAGGAAGGCGCCGGAGCGTCCGTTACCTGACAGCCTGAAGGCGTCAGCGTTGATCGCCGAGAGAAAGATCAGTGGCTCGATGAACGGCACCCGGGACCTGGCCTTGATCACCGACGATTGCCGACGCAACAGCGTCGCCAGTCGCTTGGCCTTGCGGTTCGCAAGAATCAAGGGGTTGTCGTAGGCGTAGTCACGCCCGTCGGTACGCCAGGTCCAGGTATGCGCATCACCGGTGAGAACGCCGGGCCGACTCTTGACCTCGACCAGGAAGATGCCCACGGGCGAGAGCACCAGGGCATCCACCTCATTGACCTTGCCTTCGTCGTCGATGAATTCAAAGTTCGACCAGACGTGCCAGGGATCGCGATCCGGGAGCCGATCACGCAGCCAGTCGAGCGCCGCCTTCTCCCAGGCAAAGTTTGATTCCGAGATCGCTGTCCAGCGGGGATCTTTCATTAGGTTCTAGGGTGAGAATTTTGCCGGGTCATGGCGGGATCGCTGATCCAGTGAATCACGGGTCATCGTTGTCGAGTCTTGCCTCTCTGCCGACTTCATCATCCATCCAACAGAATCGAGTTTGTGCTCCCCGAAAGCCGACGACGAAGGCAAATCCCTGCCGGTGCGATGAGTGCTGATTCTCGCGACACTTCTGGATTATCGCCGAATAACGTCCCCTTTTGGCGCTGAGCGCGAACGGTGCCATTGAGGACAGCTCGCTCCAGCCTCGAGCTTGCCGGCGACCGGCTCGACCGACAGGTCGGGGACGATGCTGCCGTCGGCGAGGCCGGATCGCCAGGAGGCGAGGAGGGCGCTGGAGGGGATTGTCGGCATGGCGTGTTCTCCGCGTGAATGCAGCCTTTCCATGCGAGAAGCGCGTCGGACCTGCCAGCAAGCTGGCTCCTGCGGGCAGCGGTGGTGACTGCCGGGACACCCCGGATCACTCAGGTGATGACCGTTGCCCTCAGCACAAGACCTCGCCGTCCTTGTCGGGAGCGCGACAAAGGCTCGCGGGAATGTCCGACATCAACGCTTCCCCGGCCCTCTCAGGAATCGCTGCAGGCCTTGCCCCGTCAGGGTTTCAGCGGCCCCGGCGGGAACTGGCACGCTCTGTGCACAAGAGTGCTCAGGAGCGCGGGATTCTTCCTTGCTTCAGATGATTTCAACGCAGGACTTCAACAAGGAGATTGCATCATGGGAAAACTTCGTCAGGCCGCCATCTATGGCAAGGGCGGTATCGGCAAGTCCACCACGACCCAGAACCTCGTCGCCGCGCTGGCGGAGATCGGCAAGAAGGTGATGATCGTCGGCTGCGACCCGAAGGCCGATTCGACGCGACTGATCCTGCACAGCAAGGCGCAGAACTCGGTCATGGGCCTTGCTGCCGAGGCCGGTTCGGTCGAGGACCTCGAACTCGAGGATGTGATGTCGGTCGGTTACGGCGGCATCAAATGCGTCGAGTCCGGTGGCCCGGAACCGGGCGTCGGCTGTGCCGGTCGCGGCGTCATCACGGCGATCAATTTCCTTGAGGAGGAGGGCGCCTACGACGAGGACCTCGAGTTCGTCTTCTACGACGTGCTCGGCGATGTCGTCTGCGGCGGCTTCGCGATGCCGATCCGCGAGAACAAGGCGCAGGAAATCTACATCGTCTGCTCGGGCGAGATGATGGCCATGTACGCCGCCAACAACATCGCCAAGGGCATCGTGAAATACGCCAACTCCGGCGGTGTGCGCCTCGCCGGCCTGATCTGCAACAGTCGCAACACCGACCGCGAGGACGAGCTGATCATGGCTCTGGCCGCCAAGCTGGGTACCCAGATGATCCACTTCATCCCGCGTCACAACATCGTGCAGCACGCCGAGATTCGCCGCATGACGGTGATCGAGTACGACCCGACGGCGGCGCAGGCCGATGAGTACCGCACGCTGGCGAAGAAGATCGTCGCCAACAAGAATTTCGTCATTCCGACGCCGGTGACCATGGACGAACTCGAGGAACTGCTGATGGAGTTCGGCATCCTGCAAGCGGACGACGAGTCGATCATCGGCAAGACCGCTGCCCAGCTGGCGGCCGAGCAGGCCGGAGCACTCGCCGCTGCCTGAGCCGCCCAGCCCACACGGCGCACGACCGTCTGAAACCGCGGCTGCCGCGCACCCATGAGTGGCGGCAGCCAAAAAGGAGAAGCAGGATGTCTGAATTGACACGTGAAGAAACCGAGGCCCTGATTCAGGAGGTGCTCGAGGTTTACCCCGACAAGGCCAGGAAGGACCGCGCCAAGCACCTTGCGGTCAACGACCAGTCGGTCGAACAATCGAAGAAGTGCATCACTTCCAACCGCAAGTCGCTGCCCGGGGTGATGACCGTGCGCGGCTGTGCCTACGCCGGTTCCAAGGGCGTGGTCTGGGGCCCGATCAAGGACATGATCCACGTCTCGCACGGCCCCATCGGCTGCGGCCAGTATTCGCGCGCCGGCCGCCGCAACTATTACGTCGGCACCACCGGTGTCGACACCTTCGGCACCATGAATTTCACCTCCGACTTCCAGGAGAAGGACATCGTCTTCGGCGGCGACAAGAAGCTGGCCAAGCTGATCGGCGAGATCGAAACGCTGTTTCCGCTGCACAAGGGCATTTCGGTGCAGTCCGAGTGCCCGATCGGGCTGATCGGCGACGACATCGAGGCGGTGTCGAAGAAGGCCGCCAAGGAAATGGACAAGCCGATCGTTCCGGTGCGCTGTGAAGGCTTTCGCGGCGTCTCGCAGTCGCTCGGGCACCACATCGCCAACGACTCGATCCGCGACTGGGTCCTCGACAAGCGTGACGGCCAGCCCTTCGAAGCAACCCCGTACGATGTTTCCATCATTGGCGACTACAACATCGGCGGCGATGCCTGGGCGTCACGCATCCTCATCGAGGAGATGGGCCTGCGGGTGGTCTCGCAGTGGGCTGGCGACGGTACGCTGGCCGAGATCGAAAAAACGCCCAAGGTCAAGCTCAACCTCCTGCACTGCTACCGCTCGATGAATTACATCAGCCGCCACATGGAGGAGAAGTACGGCATTCCCTGGCTGGAATACAACTTCTTCGGCCCGACCAAGATTGCCGAGTCACTGCGGGCAATTGCCGCCCACTTCGATGAGCACATCAAGGAAGGCGCTGAACGCGTCATCGCCAGGTACCAGCCGATGATGGAGGCGGTGATCGCCAAGTACAAGCCGCGCCTGCAGGGCAAGACGGTGATGCTCTACGTCGGTGGTCTGCGACCGCGGCACGTCATCGGCGCCTATGAGGATCTCGGCATGCAGGTCATCGGTACCGGTTACGAGTTTGCGCACAACGACGACTACGACCGCACGATCAAGGAAATGGGCAACGCCACGCTGCTCTACGACGACGCCACGGGCTTCGAGCTGGAAGAGTTCATCAAGCGGATGAAGCCCGACCTCGTCGGTTCCGGCATCAAGGAGAAATACGTCTTCCAGAAGATGGGCATCCCGCTGCGCCAGATGCACTCCTGGGACTACTCGGGCCCGTACCACGGCTACGACGGCTTTGCCATCTTCGCCCGCGACATGGACATGGCGATTTCCAACCCGTGCTGGAGCAAGCAGACGCCGCCATGGAAGAAGCAGCCGGAGTTGGGCGATTCGACCGCGCCAGTTGCAGAAGGCGAGTTGAAGAAGGTCGCCTGAGAGAAGTTTCCCGCAACTTGTGTCCGCGTCCACACATGGGTGGCGCGGCCAAAGGAGATGAAGATGCAAGCTGTAGACGATATCAAGCCCTGCTACCCGCTTTTCGGCGAAGCCGACTATCAGGCGTCGTTGAAGAACAAACGGGATGTCTTCGAAGAGCGCCATCCGCCGGAGAAGGTGCAGGAGATCTTCCTCTGGACCACCACCGCGGAATATCAGGAGCTCAACTTCAAACGCGAGGCGCTGACCGTCGATCCGGCCAAGGCCTGCCAGCCGCTCGGCGCCGTGCTCTGTGCGCTGGGTTTCGAGAAGACGCTGCCCTACGTCCATGGCTCGCAGGGTTGCGTCTCATACTTCCGTACCTATTTCAATCGCCACTTCAAGGAGCCGATCTGCTGCGTCTCGGATTCGATGACCGAAGATGCCGCGGTGTTTGGCGGCCAGAAGAACATGTTCGATGGCCTCGAGAATGCCCGCGCAATCTACAGGCCGGAAATGATCGCGGTATCCACCACCTGCATGGCCGAAGTGATCGGCGATGACCTCAACGCCTTCATCAACAACGCCAAAAAGGAAGGCCATGTGCCGGACGACTTTCCGGTCCCCTTTGCGCACACGCCTTCTTTCGTCGGCTCGCACGTCACCGGCTGGGACAACATGTTCGAAGGCATCATGCGCTCGTTCACGCTGAACCACATGGCCGACAAGGCGCCAGGCCAGAACGGCAAGCTCAACTTCGTTCCCGGTTTCGAGACCTATCTCGGCAACTTCCGTGTCATCAAGCGGATGATGGCCGAAATGGACGTCGAGGCAACGCTGCTCTCGGACCCGAGCGAGGTGCTCGACACGCCGGCCGACGGTGAGTTCCGGATGTACGCCGGCGGCACGACGCAGGGCGAGATCAAGGACGCGCCGAACGCCATCAGCACCATCCTGCTGCAACCATTCCAACTCGACAAGACGAAGAAGCTGGTCGAGAACACGTGGAACCATGAGGTGCCAAAGCTCAACATCCCGATGGGTGTGGACTGGACCGACGACTTTCTGATGAAGGTTTCCGAACTCACCGGCAAGCCGATCCCGGAATCGCTGGCCAGGGAACGCGGCCGCCTGGTCGACCTGATGTCCGATTCGCACGCCTGGCTGCACGGCAGGAAATTTGCCCTCTACGGCGACCCCGACTTCGTCATGGGGATGGTCAAGATCCTCTTTGAATGCGGTGCCGAACCGACGCACGTGGTCAGCCACAATGGCAGCAAGCGCTGGCTGAAGACGATGGAGAAAATGCTCTCGGAGAGCCCGTTCGGTGTCAACGCCAAGGCCTGGACCGGCCTCGACCTGTGGCACCTGCGCTCGCTCTGCTTCACCGATAAGCCGGATTTCCTGATCGGCAACAGCTACGGCAAGTTCATCCAGCGCGACACGCTGCACAAGGGCAAGGAGTTCGAGGTGCCGTTGATTCGCATCGGCTTCCCGCTGTTCGATCGTCATCATCTGCATCGCCAGACGACGATCGGCTACGAGGGAGCCATGCAGGTGGTCACCACGCTGGTCAATGCGGTGCTCGAGCGACTCGACCAGGAAACCATGGGCATGGGTACCACCGACTACAACTTCGATCTCGTGCGCTGAGTGCGCTGAACCAGCCCGACGGGGACGTTCGCCGTTCCCGTTGCCCACTGCAAAGGGAAGCTCCATGGCCAACATCATGGTCCGCAAGACGGCTGTCGGTACCTACTCGTTCTACCTGCCGAAGCGCGATCTCGAGGACGCCATCGTCTCGATGGAGTACGACAGCGCCGACAAGTGGGGCGGCGAGATCCGGCTCAACAATGGCGGCACCTATTACATCGAACCGCAGGCCCTGCCTGCACGCTTCCCGATCTCGCTGCGTGCCAGGCGGCTGGATGCGGCGGAGTAAGCCCTTCAACGGAGACTGACCTCATGGCAATGAAAATCATCCAGGCCGAATGCACGTCGTGCGGCGACTGCAAGCCGGTCTGCCCGACCAGCTCGATCACCAGCAAGGCCGGCATGTACAAGATCAATGTCGACACCTGCACCGAGTGCGAAGGCGAGTTCGATTCGCCGCAGTGCCTCGATGCCTGTCCGGCAGGCGAAGCCTGCATCGTCTTCATCTAGGCTCGAGGGAGGCTCTGATGGCGCAGTCGATCACCCGCGATGCGGCGCTCCGCGTCGCTCTTGCTGCCCGTGAACTGGGAGGTCTGCCGGTCAAGGCGCTGGTTTCGGCTCTGGTCGGGCGACTGGGGCTGCCGCTGACCGCGGCCAGACTCGCCACCGTCACGGTGGCTGACCTGCAGTTCATTCTGCAGACGAACGAGGGTGCCGACAGGCAGGTTCCGCGGCAGCAGATCAGACAGGCCGTCAGCCTGCTGTGGGGTGAAGGCCTTGCCGACCGCGATCGACCAGCGGTTTCGCGCTACGTTGAAGGCGACATGCCGGGCTCCATTCGCGTTGCCTGCGCTTCGAACCGCGAGCAACTGCTCGACGGCCACTTCGGATCCTGCGAGCGCTTCCTGGTCTACCAGGTGTCACCTGGCGAAACGAGACTGATTGCCGTGCGACCGACGTTCGAGGCAGACCACGCCGAGGACCGCAACGCGGCACGCGCGGCCCTGATCAGCGATTGCCAGATCGTGTACCTGCAATCGATCGGCGGCCCGGCGACGGCCAAGGTCGTGCGTGCGGGCATCCATCCGGTCAAGCTCGCGCGTGAGGACTCAGGCTGCGAGGCGAAGCAACTGCTCGTTCGCTTGCAGCAGGCGCTGCAGCATCCGGCGCCCTGGCTGGCCCGCGTCATGGGCGTGGAAGCCGGGTCGCTGGCCCGCTTCGTCGCCGACGAGGCATGACTGCCAGGTGGCAATGGACAACACGTCAACGTGGCAGGAACTGTCGCGCCAGGTCGCTGGGCTGTGCTCGCGAATCCCTGCCACCGCAGGCCCGGCAGTGCTCGCCAGGGAACTCGCGGTACTGGCCCCCGAGCTGAGGTTTCGCGAAGTTCTGTCGCGTGGCGGCTGGTATCGCCTGGGCGGCGTCGTCGATGCCGACAACGTGCATCTTTCGGATCATCTTGAAGCGTGGGCCGAGCGCGAGCTGGCCGCTCACGACGAGGACATGGTGGCTCTTTGCGACCACTACGCCGGGCGGGGATTGCGGGCGACGCGCCTCACCGGCCGCACACGCTACCTGGTTGCCACCACCGGAGCCGGCGCCGCCGACTTCGTTCAGATCGAAATCGAGGAACTGCAGGAGATTGTTTCTCACCCGTTGTTCGCAGCGGAGAGTACGCCGTCGGGAATCGAGGAGCTGATTGACCCGCGTCACCTGGACGCCACTGGCGGTGCTGCTGCGGAGCCGATCGGTGCGCCGCTCCTGGTCCTGCGCCGGCTGACGCCGGTGGCCGCCTTTCTTGCCCGCATGCGCGTGCAGAAGCCTGAGGCGCAACCGATCCATCGCTTCGTCGAAGCCTGGGAAGCCAGCAGTGCGGGCACGGCGACGCAGTTTTCCAACCACTGGGTCGTCGCCGTGCGCGAGCATCTCGATCGCTACCGGCAGAGCGTGCTGCACGCGGCACCGGTGGCCGCGCTGAACGGTGCGGCGCCGAAGTTTGTCGCGACCTTCGGCATGCAGGGGCTGGCATTGCATCAGGCGATGGCCCACTACGACAAGGCCGCGGGCTTCCCGATGGCCTGGTTCTTCCACATGCTGACCGTCCGCAGTGCACCATACGCCCTGGCGAATGCCGTGATCAGCGATGTCCTGGAAGGCTTCCACTACCTTCCCGCGCGGGACATCGAGGTCGTCAAGCAGTGGCTCTACCAGCCCTACGCCTTCTGATTGCGTGCTGTCAGCCGGAGCGCGCCTTCCGGCAGCAGGTGCGATCGGTGGCCGGACGACGGTGCGGCGGCGAGCGGAAGGCTACTGCGTCGCCCGCTCTTCCGGCAGGGAAACGAAACCGACGCGCTGCAGGCCGGCGCGCACGGCGATCGCCAGCACGCGTGCGACGCGCTCGTAGTGCACGTGGCGATCGGCATGCAGGTGCAGTTCGGGTTGCGGTACCTGCCGCGCGGCGAGATCACAGCGTTCGGCCAACTGCTCAAGGGTCAGCGGCTCGCCGTTCCAGTACAGCGCACCATCCTCGCGCACCGCCAGCTCGACACGTTCGGCCCGTGTCACATTGACCTGGCTCGAGGCGTGCGGCAGGTCGATCTTCACCGCATGCGTCAGCAGCGGCGCGGTGACGATGAAGATCACCAGCAGCACGAGCATCACGTCGACCAGCGGCACGACATTCATCTCCGCCCGCGTTGCCGCCTGGCGATGGCGGCGGAAGCTGCAGTCGCTCATTGGCCGGCTCTGCGGAGCTGCGCGTCGGCTGCATCGGCAGCGACGCTCTTCACCGTCAGCAGGACGTAGAGCTCGTGCGCAAAACCCTCGAGGCGCGCCAGCCAAAGCCGATTGCGACGGTTGAAGGCGTTGTACGCGAGCACTGCCGGTATCGCCACCGCCAGCCCGAGCGCGGTCATGATCAGGGCCTCGCCGACCGGTCCGGCAACCTTGTCGAGCGTTCCCTGCCCCGACAGGCCGATCTGCACGAGCGCATGGTAAATCCCCCAGACGGTACCGAAAAGACCGATGTACGGTGCCGCCGAGGCGGCCGAAGCGAGCACCGTCAGGCCGTACTCGGCAGCGGCTGCCTCGTCATCAATGACGTGGTTCAGCCGGCGGCTGAGATACTCGGCGAAGCCGCCTGCCGCCGCCAGACTGACGCCGCCGCCACTGTCGGCGAGGGCGTCGAGTCCCTCGGCAGCCAGGCGTGCGAACGCATGATTGCACTCCTCATCCTGCAGGCGGCGCTGCAGGTCGCTGCTGCTGCTCCAGAAGCGTGCGAGAAAGGCCCTGGCCCGCCGCTGCGCGAGAAAGCCGGCCAGCGACCTGGTGACGATCAGATACCAGGTCGCCAGCGACAGGAGCAGCAGGACGAGCAACACCAGCCGGCCGACGAGGTCGGTCTGCGAGAGAAAATGGGCAACACCGAAGCCATCGACGACCTGCGACTCCACGATTCAGTATCCAGGAAAAGTTGTTTGCCCGCAGCCGGGAGAAAGCCTGCGAAGCAGCAGGAAGGGCAGCATTCTACCCGGACACGCGGTGCATCGAGGCGACAAAGCACCGACTCGCCGGGCGTGACAGCCGGGGCCGCCGGGGCTCATCCTCATTGCAGAACGAAGCGGAACGGCTGCAGCGCGACCGCGCGCGCGGCGCGGCCGAAGGCCGGCGGGACGCTGCAGCGCCAGCCCCTGACCGCTGCCAGCGCGGCGTCGTCGAGTCGTTGATGGCCACTACCACGTTCGATTCGCGCAGCCGCGACGCTGCCGTCTTCGCCCAGCTCGACCCGCAGGAGCACCTCGCCGGTCTCCTCCAGCCGTCGCGACAGCGGCGGGTAGGCGGGGGCTGGCCGGTGATGACAGACTACCGACAGCTCGGACCCCAATGCCAGCGGCGCCCGTTGTGCAGGAAGTGCGGGTGCGGTGGGCGCTGCCGGCGCGTCGACCACGGGCGCCTGTTCGGCGACGGTCACCGCCGCCGCCGCTGTCTGCCTAGGTGGCGTCGACAGCAGCGGCTGGCGTGGCGGCGGTCGCTGCCGTAGCGTCTCGCGCTTGCTCGTCGTCTGTGGACGACGCGGCTCGGCCGTTGGCGGAGCGCGCGGCGGCGTCACCGCCGGCGGGACGAAGTCGACCTGCAGCGTCCTCACTTCGGCGTGCGCTGCGAGAAGGCGGTGCGTCCACAAAGCATAGGCCGCCGTGAGATGGATGGCGACGACGAAGCCGAGCGCGCAGATCAGGTTGAGCGGCCGCCGGCGTGCGCCGGCGGCCGGTGACACCGGTCGCCAACCCTCCCCGGATTCCGCCATCACTGGCGATGGTCAATGCGGCGAATCTCCCCCTCCGCCTACAGCTTGAAGCTGAGCCCGGTATACACCGAACGGCCCATGCCGGGGACCGCGATGCCCCAGGGAATCGCGTTGATCATCATCGTCGTTCCCTGACCGGTGTAGGCACCACCGAGCGGCAGGTAATAGAGCTTGTCGAAGACGTTGTCGATGCCGAAATCGAGACGAGCCTGCTTCCACGAGTAGCTGGCGCGCAGGTTGAGCAGCCCGTATCCGGGCGTGCCGATTTCGTTGCGTACGTCGGACAGGTGATCCTTCGACGTCGCGCCGACGAATTCGAGCGCGTTGTCCCAGCCGCCGAGGCGGTGGGTCAGCGCCAATCGGGCGTTGAACGGCATGATGTTGTAGAGGCCATCGCCGGTATCGCGGTTCTTGCCGTAAGTGTAGGAAACGACTCCGTTCACTCCGAAGTCGCCGTAGCCCGTGCGCGCCAGGGGCAATTCGCCTGAGAAGTCGATGCCGTAGAGCTCGGCCGACTGGTTCGCGTACTGCAGGACGACGAACTGGTTTGTTGTCGTCGCGTTCGGTGGCGGACAGCTCGTCGTGTTGTTGCAGCGGATCGCGTCGATGTAGTCCTTGACCCGCGTGTAGTACGGCGTCGCCCGGAGTTTCCAGCTACGGTCGCTTGCATGCCAGTCGACCGACGCGGAAACGGTGTACGCGACCTCCGGATCGAGGTCGATGTCGCCGTAGTAGCCGTTGCCGTCACCGGCGAAGTTGTTCATCACCGCTGCCATCGACCACGTCGACCAGGTGTAACGCTCGTACAGGTTCGGCGAGCGCGTCTTGCGCGCCACGCCGACTTCGAGGTCGGTCTGGGCGTCGAGCGTGTAGCGGGCGAGGGCGGTGAGATCCCAGTTGTTGTCGGTCCGCTTGCGATCCTGTGCGTTGAAGGCTGCGGCATCGGCCTGCTGGTTGTTGTACGAGCGCATCGGCATCCCGCCCATCATCATGGTCGTGAAGTTGATGTTCGGGTTGTAGCCCTGCACCGGACCGGCATCGGTCGTGACGCGCTCGTAGCGGACTCCGAGCAGGGTCGTCCACTGCGCGTCGAGCCGCGACTCCCACTCGCCGAAGACGCCGAGTCGGTCGCGCGTACCATCGTTGATGTTGTCGAAGGTCAGCGGCCACATGCCGCCACCCGACGCTGGCCAGTAGTCGTCGAGCCGGTAGTGCTGGTACAGGCCGCCGACGCGCAGCAGGTCGTTGACACCGAGAGTGACGTCGGCACGCAAGGTGACACCGCTGGTGTTGCTGTCGGTCTTCATCGGCATGCCGGCGGCGCAGGTCGCGCTGATCGGCGAGCACGGCATGCCGACGACCGCGTTGTGGCCGCCCGACGCCATGCCGTAGTAGAAGCGCTTGTCGGGACCAAAGTCCATCAGATGGTCGACCGATTCGTAGTACGCCCGCGCCTCGAGCTGCCCCCAGTCGTACTGGCCAAGATAACGCAGGTTGAAGCGGTTGGCGGTGTTGCCGAGCATGTCCATCCGCTGGTTCGGGAACAGTTGCTCGGGGAGGTCCTGATACGCGTACTTGAACTCGAGGAGGTGATCGCTCTGCCGGTAGGCGAGTCCGAACTGGTAGTTGTGCGTCTCGTAGGCGGTCGATCCGACCTCGTCGCGTGCCAGCGTGCGTCCCGGATTGCCGATCGCGGTGAAGTTCTTGAAGTCGCCACCAGCCGTGTAGTTGTCTGCCTTGGCAGTCGTCGCACTGAAGTTGGCACTGAGGTTTTCGTTTGCCAGCACCCCCGACAGGTTGCCGCCCCAGGCGTTGCCGTTGCTGCGGTAGAACGCCCCGACCTCACCGCTCACCAGCAGGTCCTGGCCCGGGGCAGCGAAGCGCGGTGCCAGCGATTCGGCGATGATCGTGCCGCCGATGCTGTCGCCGCCGAGGCTGACCGGCGTGACGCCGGCAATGACGCGCAGCTTGCTGACCCCGTTCGGGTCGAGATACGAGAGCGGCGGGTTCATGTGGTTCGGACACGAGGCGATCAGGTCCATCCCGTCGACGATGATGCGGTTGCGGTCGTCGGCGAGGCCGCGGATCACCGGCAGGCTGGAGACCCCGCCGGCGCCCTGCAACTGGACGCCAGGGACGTCGCGCAGCAGGCTCGCCGTGTCGCTGGTCGCCGGACGCAGGGCGCGCAGCGTTTCCTCACCCACTCGGCTTGCCGCCGGCACGGGTTGCAGGCGGCTGCCCTCGACGACCACCGGGTCGAGCTGCGCCGGCCGCCCACTGCCGGCAGTCGCCGTTCCATCGGCGGCTGCCGCCGGCACCATGCCACTGGCCCAGAGTACGGCGATCGCCGCTGCCATTCGATTGATCCGGAACTTCATGTCCTCCCTCCTCCGTTGTCGCCGTTGTCAGCCGGCGATTCTCGCAGAGCCGGATGGCCGTCGGAATGCGACACATTGTCGCGGGACGTCTGGTCGAAGTGCCCGCGGGCCGCTTCACATCGCCGGCCGTCTGCGCCCAGCGCCGCTGGGGCCTGCTCTGCGGGTGCGGCGACGCCTCTCCCGACGCGCCCGATGGCCGTGGGGCATGGTTGTCCGCCACACCTGCCGCTTCCTCCTGGTCCGCTGTGCTGGGTTGGCGGTGGCGCCGGCGGCGGGCTATCATGGACACCCCGCGACCTCATCGACGCCCGACAGGACATGCCATGCAGCCACTGCTCCGGATGCTCTTCAGCCTCTTCCTTCTCTTCGCACCGTTCGCCGCAGCGGCGGCCGAAGGCGACCCGCATGCCGCCGACCGGCAGGCGCTGATCAAGCTGTTCCGCGAAATGGAGGCAGCGATCAACGCGCAGGATGTTGAACGGATGATTGCCCAGATGCACCCGCAGGTGACGGTGACCTGGCTGAACGGCGAAGTGTCACGCGGCCACGATGAGGTGCGCGCGTACTATCAGCGAATGGTCAAGGGCGACAAGCGGATTCTCGACCGCTACCTGACGACGGCCAAGCTCGGCAACCCGGCACGCTTCTTCGGCAACGGCGAGGTGGCGGTGGCCGACGGGACGATGGCAGACCAGTTCTTCCCGGTTGCCCGCGGACCGTTCTCGCTCGATTCCAACTGGACCTCGACCTCGGCCAAGGTCGAGGGCCAGTGGCAGGTGGTTTCGCTGCACCTGTCGGCGAACGTGTTCACCAACCCGCTTCTGGCCGAGGCGGAGCGGGCGATCTGGTATGTGGGCGCCGGCACCGGCATCGCTGCCCTGTTGCTCGGCTGGCTGCTCGGGCGCCGTCGGCGGAGCTAGCGCGGCGCCATCTGCTCGGGGGCTCCAGCCGCAGCGCAGCCGGAAGTGGAAAGCCGGTGCCGAGAGGCAGGGCGAGTCGAGGTCGAGCATGGCGCCGTGACCGGGAATCGGCGGGCCCCAGGCCTTGATTCCGCGCTGCCGCTTCAGTGCCGGCAGCAGCAGGCCGCCGACGAAGCCGAGGATGCCCGGCAGGCAGCGAGATCATCGCCGCCGCCGCGGTCGTGCGCGGCGTCAGCGGCGCCAGCCAGGCCGCGACCCATGCGAGCGATCCCCTCGTGTGGTCTTTCCCCTTGTGTCGCCATCGTTCTCGCCGACGGGCCGGGTATGCGCCCTGTCATACTGGAACGGCCGCCAGGAGTAAGGGTTTCCCGTACGTGTCAGCCCCAATACTCAGATGCCCGGGGCACCTTTATCATTCGCAGCAACGTTCCACTCTGGGGTCTTGGGTATCATGCTTCATACGCTCAGTGCGCTGTTCGCGCTGTACGCCTTCTGGGTACTGCTCTCCGGTTTCTTCACCCCGTTCCTTCTCTCTGCTGGTCTCGGTTGCGCGCTGGCGGTCGTGCTTTTCGCACACCGGATGGATGTCATCGACGACGAGGGGCACCCCATCCACGTCGGCTGGCGAGCGCTTTGCTCCTACTGGCCGTGGCTGCTGAAGGAGGTCGTCAAGTCCTCCTGGGATGTCAGTCGGCGCATTCTCGATCCTCGCCTGCCGATCTCGCCGGTGCTGGTTCGTTTCAAGCCCTCGCAGAAGACTGAACTCGGATTGGTCATTCATGCCAACTCGATCACGCTGACGCCTGGCACGATCTCGGTACAGGTCGAGCCAGAAGAATTCCTGGTACATGCTCTGACCCGTGAAGGCGGCGCCGCGCTTGCGGACAGCGAAATGGACAGGCGGGTCGCAGCGCTGGCGGAGGGACGCTGATGTTTGCTGCTGCGACTCTGGCGCTGCTGCTCACCATCGTTCTCGCGCTGGTACGCGCGGCGCTTGGGCCAACGGTCTTCGATCGCCTGCTCGCGACGAACACGATCGGAACCTGCGCCGTGCTGCTGCTGGCGGTAATGGGCTTCCTCAACGGTCGGCCGGAGTTTCTCGACCTGGCGCTGGTCTATGGACTGCTGAACGTGATCGGTACCATCGCGGTGTTGAAGTACTTCCACCGCGCCGGTCTCGGCGCGGGCGCCAGCGAAGAGGGTCGACTGTGAGCCTGCTGATTGATGCCGTCAGTTGGCTCTGTCTCGTCGCCGGTGGCTTTTTCTGCGTCGTCGGCGCGATCGGCTTGCTGCGGATGCCCGACTGCTACTCGCGCTTGCATGCCGCCAGCGTCACCGATACCCTTGGCGCCGGCCTGATCCTGCTCGGGCTGATCCTGCAGGCGGGTTTCACTCTGGTTGCCGCCAAGCTGCTGATGATCGGACTGCTGTTCTTCTTCACCAGCCCCGCCACTGCGCACGCGCTGGCCAAGGCGGCGATGATGCGGGGCGTCCTGCCGAAGCTGGCCGACGACCCGGCCTCGCCAGCGACTCCGTTGCCGACGGCGGCAGCGGGATCTGCCCACCTGGAGTCCGTACCATCGAAACCCTGATTGTCAACATCCTGCTGACGCTGATGATGGTTACGGTGATCGTTCTGGCGCGGACCCGCAAGCTGTTCTCGGTGGTCGTGCTGTTCGGACTCTACAGTTTCCTGATGGCGACCGTGATGGTGGCGCTGGACGCGGTGGATGTGGCAATGACGGAGGCCGCCGTTGGCGCCGGCATTTCCACCTTGCTGATGCTCGGCGCGCTTCATCTCTGCCGCCGCAAGGAGGCGCTGCCCAGCCACGAACCCTGGCTGCCGCTGACGGTCACCGTCGTCACCGGCATGGTGCTGATCTACGGCACCTGGGATCTGCCGGCATTCTCTGACCCGGCGGCAGCCATTCACCAGCACGTCGCGCCGCGCTATCTCCAGGATGGACCGCGCGAGACCGGTATTCCAAACATGGTCACGGCCGTCCTCGCGAGCTACCGTGGATTCGACACGCTCGGCGAGACGACGGTCGTCTTCACCGCCGGCATCGGCGTCATCGCCCTGTTCCGGCGGCGCCGACCGGCGGCGCCGGACGCAGCGAGGGACGCAGCGAG
>DDUX01000054.1:48743-60994 GCA_002345025.1 Candidatus Accumulibacter iunctus
CAGCGAGGGACGCAGCGAGGGAGGAAGCATGAGGGGGGACATGGTCTTGCGGGTGATTGTCAAGTTGCTCATCCCGTTCATCCTGTTGTTTGCGCTCTATGTGCAGTTCCACGGCGATTTCGGTCCCGGCGGCGGTTTCCAGGCGGGGACGATCTTCGCCGCCGCATTGGCTCTCTACACCATGATCTTCGGTCTCGAGAACATGCGTCGCATCGTACCCGACCGTCTGGTCGAGGCGATGATCGCTGCCGGCGTACTGCTCTTCCTGGGGGTCGGAATCGCTGGTCTGCTTCTTGGTGGCAACTTCCTGGATTACTTCGTCCTCGATCGCGATCCCGTTGCCGGCCAGCACCGTGGCATCTTCTGGGTCGAACTGGGGGTGGCGATCACCGTGTTTGGGGTGATGCTGAAGCTCTTCTGTCTCTTCGCCGCCCGCAATCTCGGCCAGGAATGAGCACGTGAGCCTGTTGAGCCACTACTCCTACGGGGCGATGGTTTTCCTGCTGATGGCCGGCCTGTATATCGTCATTGGCCGCGGCAATCTGGTCAAGAAGCTGGTCGGCCTGGGAATCCTGCAGACCTCCGTATACCTGCTTTACCTTGCTCCGGGCAAGATCGTTGGCGGAACGGCGCCGATTGTGAGTGAGGACTTCAGCCTCTACTCCAACCCGCTGCCGCACGTCCTGATACTGACGGCGATCGTCGTTGGCGTTGCGACGCTGGCCCTCGGTCTGGCGCTGGTCGTGCGCATCCGTGAGGCCTACGGCACGATCGAGGAAGACGACATTCTTGGCTGTGATCGACAGTCGGAAGCCGAAGAACCCTCGCCATGAATGCCGCCGAGCATCTGCCTGCTCTGCAGGTTGTGCTGCCGCTCGCCGCTGCCCCGCTGGCGGTGCTGATACGTCATCGCCTGACGGCGTTTCTGCTGGTCCTGGCTGCGATCTGGAGCGCTTTCGCGATCAGCGTGCTCCTCTGGCTGCAGGTCGGCGATAGCGGGCCGATCTCTTACGCCATCGGTAACTGGCCGCCGCCCTGGGGTATCGAATATCGCGTCGATGCGCTCACAGCGCTCGTGCTGATGCTGGTCTCCGGCGTGGCAGCGGTGGTTCTGCCATACAGTCGCGCCAGTATCGAGCACGAAATCGCGTCCGACCTGCACTACCTCTTCTACGCCATGTTCGCGCTCTGCGTCGCTGGACTGCTCGGGATCGCGATCACTGGTGACGCCTTCAACCTCTTCGTCTTCCTCGAAATTTCCTCGCTCTCGTCCTACGTGCTGATCGCCCTCGGCCGGGACCGCCGGGCGCTGGTCGCGTCGTATCAGTACCTGCTCATGGGTACCATCGGCGCCAGCTTCATCGTCATCGGGGTCGGTCTGCTGTATCTCGAGACCGGCACACTCAACATGATGGGCATGGCGATACGCCTGCAGGGCTTGACCGGCGACCGGGCGGTGCTCGCGGCATTGGCCTTCCTGACGGTGGGCATTTCGCTCAAGCTGGCGCTGTTTCCGCTCCACCAGTGGTTGCCCAACGCTTACGCCTACGCCCCGTCGGCCGTTTCGGCCTTCCTCGCCGCCACCGCCACGAAGGTATCGGTCTATGCCCTGCTGCGCTTCTACTTCTCGATATTCGGCGAAACCGCGATCTTCCAGCGCCTGCCGATGGCGGACTTCATGCTGCTGCTGGCGCTGGCCGGCATGTTCCTCGCCTCGACGGTGGCCATTTTCCAGCAGGATCTGAAGCGTCTGTTCGCCTATTCGAGCGTCGCCCAGATTGGCTACATCGTGCTTGGCATCTCCTTCGACTCGGTCACAGGCGTGACCGCAACGCTCGTCCATATGGTCAACCATGCCGTCACCAAAGGTGCCATCTTTCTCTTGCTGGGCGGCGTGATGCTGAGCCTCGGCGGCATCACGCTGACCCGCGTGCAGGGAATGGGGCGCAGCATGCCGCTGACCTCCTTCGGCATCGTCCTCTGTGGTCTGAGCCTGATCGGCGTCCCCGGCACCGCGGGCTTCGTCAGCAAGTGGTACCTGATCCTCGCAGCGCTCGAACACGGCCAGTACTGGCTGGTCGGCGCGATCCTATCGAGTTCGCTGCTGGCCGTCGTTTATGTCTGGCGTTTCGTCGAGGTCGCCTATTTTCGCGCTCCGCTGCCCGGAGACGAGGTGCGGCGCGAGGCACCGCTGTCAATGCTGATTCCCGCCGGTCTCTTGGTCGTGGCGACGATCTGGTTCGGCTTCGACACCTCGCTGACCGTTGGCATCGCGAGCGATGCCGCACAGGAGTTGGTGAGGAGCGGACGATGAGTGCGACGACGCTCGGCTCGCCGCTTTTGTGGTCGCTGATTCTGCCGATCCTCGGGGCGATCTGCATCTCGCTGTCCGGGCGGCGGCCGAACCTGCGCGAGGGCATCACGCTGACGACAGCCGTCGTGTTGTTCGCGATCGTCGCGCGGCTTCTCGGCCCGGTACTTGCCGGCGAGCGCCCCGAGTTGGTGCTGCTCGAACCCTTCCCCGGTCTGCCGGTGGCCTTCCGCGTCGAGCCGCTGGGCATGCTCTTCGCGCTGATCGCCTCGGGCCTGTGGATCGTCAATTCGATCTACTCGATCGGCTACATGCGCGGCAACGACGAGAAGCACCAGACGCGCTTCTACGTCTGCTTCGCGCTGGCGATCGCCGCCGCGCTGGGAATCGCCTTCGCGGGCAATCTGCTGACGCTCTTCCTGTTCTACGAAGTGCTGACGCTGATTACCTATCCGCTGGTCACCCACGCCGGTACCGACAAGGCGCGTGCCGGCGGGCGTACCTATCTGGCGATCCTGATGGGCACCTCGGTGCTTTTCCTGCTGCCGGCGGTGATCTACGTCTGGCACCTCACCGGCACGACCGACTTCCGCCCGGGCGGCATCCTGCCGGCCGGTATCGACTCGGGTTCGGTGACGATCCTGTTGGCATTGTTCATGTTCGGCATCGGCAAGGCGGCGCTGATGCCCTTTCACCGCTGGCTGCCGGCGGCAATGGTCGCGCCGACGCCGGTGTCGGCGCTGCTGCACGCGGTGGCGGTGGTCAAGGCCGGCGTCTTTTCGGTGGTCAAGATCGTCGTCTACGTGTTTGGCCTCGACGCCCTCACCGGCGCCACCGACTGGCTGGTCGCCATCGCCGGCTTCACGATCGTCGCCGCGTCGGTGGTCGCGCTGTCGGCCGACAACCTAAAGCGCCGCCTCGCCTACTCGACGGTCAGCCAGCTCTCCTACGTGATCCTCGCCGCAGCGATCCTCGCGCCGCTGTCGGTGGTCGGTGCGGCGCTGCACATCGCCGCGCATGCCTTCGGCAAGATCACTCTGTTCTTTGCCGCCGGTTCGATCTACACGGCCGCGCACAAGACCGAGGTCAGCCAGCTCGATGGCATCGGCCGCCGCATGCCGTGGACCATGGCTGCCTTCGGCATCGGCGCGCTGTCAATGATCGGCCTGCCACCGGCCGCCGGCTTCGTCAGCAAATGGTACCTGGTGTCGGGGGCGATGGCGCAAGCGCATTGGTTCGCGCTCGCCGTCGTGCTGCTGTCCACACTGCTGAATGCCGCCTACTTCCTGCCGATCGTCTATCGCGCCTTCTTGCGCCCGCTGTCGGCCGACGCGGTCGCGCATCCGCACGGCGAAGCGCCGCTGCCGATCGTGCTGGCTCTGTGTATCACCGCGGGCGGCACGTTGGCACTGTTCTTCTTCCCCGAAGTGCCGCTGGCGCTGGCGCAACAAATGGTGATGACGCCATGAAGATACACGAACACTGGCTCGACGATCCGCGCAACGTAAAGAAACTGTGGCGCGGCTTCATCGTCGTGCTGGCGCTGACGGTAGTCGCCGGCGGTTTCGTCGACCTGCATCCGCACTTCGAGATCGAGCGCTGGTTCGGCTTCTACGCCGCCTACGGTTTCGTCACTTGTCTGCTGATGATCGTCGGTGCCAAGGGTCTCGGCGTCTTCCTCAAGCGCAGCGACCGCTACTACGCGAAGGACGAAGACGATGAGTGAAAGCCTCGTCGTTCATCCGGCGCTGGTCATGATCGCCGGCGCATTGCTGCTGCCGGCGCTGCGCGGTTCAGCGCGCGACGCCGGCGTGCTGCTGGTTCCGGCGCTGACACTGGCGGCGCTCCTGGCTCTGCCCGAGGGCGACTTGTGGCAGATGCAGTGGCTCGATTACCAGCTCGCGCCGCTGGCCGTCGACAAGCTGTCGCGCCTCTTCGCGATCATCTTTGCGCTGATGAGCCTGGCGGGCGGTGCCTTCGCGCTGCGCCAGCCAAGCCGGCTGGAGATCCCGGCCGCCTACCTCTACGCCGGGTCGGCGATCGGCGTCGTGCTGGCCGGTGACCTGATCACCGTCTTCCTGTTCTGGGAGTTCATGGCCGTCGGCTCGACGCTGGTGCTGTGGAGCGCCGGCACGCCAGGTGCGTGGGCGGCGAGCCGACGCTACGTGGCGGTGCACCTCGCCGGCGGGGTCATCCTGTTCGCCGGCGTCACCGGACATCTGCTCGACACCGGCGACGCCAGCTTCACGCGCATGCAACTCGACTCGGTGGCGCACTGGCTGATCCTCATCGGCTTCCTGATCAACGCCGGCGCGCCACCGTTCTCGGCCTGGCTGCCCGACGCCTATCCGGAAGCCTCGTGGAGCGGTACCGTCTTCCTCTCGGCGTTCACCACCAAGACCGCCGTGTACGTGTTGCTGCGCGGTTTCCCCGGCAGCGAGATCCTGATCTGGATCGGCATCTTCATGATCTTCTACGGCATCGTCTATGCCCTGCTCGAGAACGACATGCGGCGCATTCTCGCCTACTCGATCGTCAATCAGGTCGGATTCATGGTTACCGGCATCGGCATCGGCACCGAGATGGCATTGAACGGCGCCGCAGCGCACGCCTTCAGCCACATCATCTACAAGGCGCTGCTGCTGATGTCGGCAGGCGCCGTGCTCGCCGCCACCGGCCGCCGCAAGTGCTCGGAACTCGGCGGGCTGTTCCACAGCATGCCGCTGACCACCATTTGCGGCACGATAGGCGCCTTGGCGATTTCCTCGTTCCCGCTGACTTCGGGCTTCATTTCCAAGTCGATGGTGACGCAGGCCGCAATCGACGGTCATCTGCAGGTCGTCTGGCTCTTCCTTGCCGCCGCCTCGGCCGGCGTCTTCCTGCACGCCGGAATCAAATTCCCATGGTTCGTCTTCTTCCAGAAGGATTCCGGCCTGCGCCCGCCCGATCCGCCAGCCAGCATGCGCTGGGGGATGATCGTCTTCGCCTTTCTGTGCATCGCGCTCGGCATCTGGCCCGATCCCCTCTACGCACTGCTGCCGTATCCGGTCGACTACGTGCCCTACACCGCCGCGCACGTCATCACGCAGTTGCAGTTGCTGCTCTTCTCGGGTCTGGCTTTCTTCGTGATGCTCGATTACCTCAAGCGCACGCCGACGATCACGCTCGACACCGACTGGCTGTGGCGGGTTGCCGGCCCGGCGGTCGCCCGCGTGTTCGCGGCAGCGCTCGGCAAGCTGCGCACAGCCTTGTCCGGTGAAATCGACCACGGCTTCCAGTCGCTGGCGCTGTTCATCAGCCGCCACCGCCAGCCCGACGGCCTGCTGATGCGCTCGTGGCCGACGGGCAGCATGGCATGGTGGGTCATGGTGCTACTACTGACCTACCTGTTGCTCTACTACGTATGAAAGGAGCCGGCCATGCGTATGGCACGCCGGACCCTCGAGGCAGGGTCTCCGCCAGACTGCGACAGGAGCTGCTCGGCTGGATCTTCCCGCGCCTCGCCGAACTGCCAGCGGTTCAACGAGAGGATGCCCTGAACAGCCAGATCGAGTGCTACCGGAAAAACCGCGAGCCAGCAAAAACCACACCATGACGCCACCAGGCACTCCTGGCGGCGACGCCAGCGTGGTGCGCGTTCTGCTCCCGATCGATGCCGGCGACGATTCCCGTTGGGGCGTCAACCGTGCCATCCGTCGGCACCGCGAGGGCCAAGTGCTGGAAGTGATCCTGCGCAGTTTCGGGGAACCGGATGCGCACTGGCGGCTGTCGCACGAGAGCGCGTACCTGCCGGCGTCCGTCGTTGGTCGGGAGGTCGGTCATGTTGGCCTTCGGGCTCACGTCAGCGATACGCCAGCAGGCCCAGTACCAGCAGCACGACGGTGGCCCAGCCCAGTCGGTCCACATAGCGGTGCAACGCGGCTTCCATGCGCGCACCGCCCCAGGCCATCAGACCAGCCACGAGAAAGAAGCGCGCACCGCGTCCGATCAGCGAAGCGATCGTGAAGGGCAGCAGGGCCATCGACAGGGCACCGGCAGCGATGGTGAACATCTTGTAGGGAATCGGCGAGAAACCGGCGATGAACACCGCCCAGAAACCCCAGCGACCGAACCACTCGACGGCAGTCTGATAGGCTGGCCAGTAACGGCTGTTCTGCAACCACGGCAGCAGGAAATCGATGGCGAAGTAGCCGATGAGATAGCCAAAGAGTCCTCCGGCGACGGACGTTAGCGTCGTCAGCAGCGCGAGACGCCATGCATGCCGTGGATTCGCCAGGCACATCGGCGCCAGCATCACGTCGGGCGGGATGGGGAAGAACGAGGACTCGGCGAAACTCAAGCTGCCCAGGTACCAAGGCGCATGCGGATGCCGGGACCAGACCATGGCGCGGCGATAGAGCGGAGAAAACAGCCTCATGGGCGAGCCCCTCGGCGCTTCGCCGAGACGTGCCATATCCATGCCTGGGAGATCAGCAGGTAACTGGCGACGGCCGCGAAGCTTGCGGTCATCGCCAAGCCGGTGAACAGCGGCATGCCGATTGACCCGAGGTTTTCCCAGAATCCGGTGGGATCGGCAACAGAGATCGCGGTCGTAGCAGACGTTCCGGTTGCCCAGGCGCCGAGGTGATAGGCGGCGTAGTAGATGGGCGGGACGGTCAGCGGGTTGGTCACGAGCGTACCGGCGGCGGCAACCGGTACGTTGGCGCGTAGGAACACCGCTGCCGCAGCGGCGAGCAGGATCTGGGCGACGGGGATCAGGAAACCGATGAACAGCCCGATCGCCACGCCCATCGCGACGCCCCGGCGAGACCAGTGCCACAGCTTCGGGTTGGCGAGATACGGCGCCAGCCCGCGCAACCAGGGATTGGCCTCGAGTTGCTCACGAGTCGGCGCCAGTGCCCGCAGGCGTTGGATCACGGCAGACATCGTCCTCAATCGTTGCCGCTCCGGAAGCCCAGCAACTGCAACAGGCTGGCGAAGAGATTGAAGATCGAGACGAACAGCGTCACGGTGGCCAGCACGTAGTTGGTCTCACCGCCATGGATGATGTGACTCGTCTCATAGAGGATGAGACCGGACATCAGCAGCACGAAGGCGGCGGAGACCGTCAGCGACAGCGCGGGAATCTCGAAGAAGACCGCCGCCAGGCCGGCAAGGAAGGCGAGCAGGATTCCGACCAACAGGAAGCCGCCCATGAAGCTGAAGTCCTTCTTCGTCGTCAGTGCGTAGGCCGACAGCCCGACATGACTCATTGCAGTCTCCTGCGGTTGAATACGAGGGTTCACAACAAAAAAAGGCGCTGGCGGAGCGGTGCCAGCCGGTAGCCCGAGCAACCTGAGCACGGCGATGCTCGTGGTGCCCGAACCAAGCATGGCCCAGCCAAGTGCGTGATTTTACTGGTCACCAAGCCGAACGACAGGCTTTCCGTGCGACCACTGCCGCGACTGCCGACGACGATGCTGCGGCAATCAAACACAGGAAAACCGGCGGGACCAACGAAAGTATATGAGCCATCATCGCGCAGCGTCAATATCGACCCGGGAACACAAGTCTTGACGCATGACCCTGCCGAATCGGACCCGTTTGCCGGAAGCCCCCGCTTTGGTCGCTGATGCGGCCAGATCGCAGGGGTCTGTAGGCAAGTGAGCGCTGGTTGCGCGGGTGGTGTGGGGTCCACTTCAGTTTGCAGCGCTGATGAATCGCGGTGATGCGACCGATGCTACCTTGTCAAGCCGGTCGGCGCGCAGCGCGGCGCGCCGACCGCGCGCCACCTGTACGCTGGAGAGCAGGAACAGTCCGATGACGAAATATCCGCCGGTCAGCAAGAGGGCGCTGCGGTGGTCGCCGTCGGATGCCCAGGTGACGATGCCATAGGAGAGCGGTCCGGCGATGGACGACAGCTTGACCGACAGTCCCCAGAAGCCGTAGAACTCGGCCAACCGGGACGACGGGGCGAGTAGCCCCACCAGCGCGCGGCCAGCCGATTGCGTGGCGCCCATGCACAGGCCGGCGAGACTCGCCGCGATCCAGAACAGCGTTTCGCCGGCCGCAGCAATCGGTGCGGCCCAGGCGATCAGCACGGCGAAGATCCAGCCGACGAGGGTCAGCGCGATGGCGCGCACATGACCGATGCGATCCTGCACATAACCGAGACCGAAAGCACCGATGGCGGCCGTGATGTTCACGGCGAACACCAGCAGCAAGGTCTCGCGCGTGCCGAAGCCCATCGCCTGTCCGGCGTAGACGGCCGCCAGGGTGATGACGGTCTGAATGCCGGCCTGGTAAAACAGGCTGCACAGGAGGAAGCGGGCGAGATCGCCGAATCGCCGGGCCTGTCGCAGGGTGTTCCCGACTTCGTGCCAGGCTGCGGCGAGTGGCGCCGCACACGGAACAGGATCGGTCGTGCGCGGCACGGCGCGCTCCTGCAGCAGCAGAAAGGTCGGCAGGCTGGCCAGCGCAAAAATCCCGGCGGTGATCAGCATCGTCACCGGCACGAACTCCGATGCGACATGCCCCTGCGCTTCGGCCCAGGTGACATAGGTCAGGCACAGTCCGAGGGTCAGCAGTCCGCCGAGGTAGCCGAGGCTCCAGCCCCAGCCCGATACCCGGCCCAGGGCGCGCGGTCGGGCGAGCTCCGGCAGGAAGGCCGCGATCAGGTTCTCGCCGCTGCCGAAGAAGAAGTTGGCGGCGATGACGCAGGCGACGGCATACCACAGCAACTCAGGCTGAGCAAAGCAGAGCAGGGCGGTAGACAGGGCGCAGCCCACGGTGGAGATGGCCAGCAGTTTCTTCTTGGCCGCGTGCCGATCGGCGTAAGCCCCGATCAGCGGTCCGGAGAGGAGAATCAAGAGATACGAGACTGACAACGAGGCGGTCCAGGCGAAGGTGGCCCATGGCGTGTTGCCCGCGACCACCGCGACGAAGTAGGCGTTGAACAGCGCAGTGATGACCACGGTGGTGAAGCCGGAATTGGCGAAGTCGTACATCGCCCAGGCCCACAGCTCGCGTGGTCTGACACCGGGTTGCAATACGTCCTTCACAGGAACAACCTCCGCCGCCGCAGATTCTGCACCACCCAGAGCGCCGGCAGCGCGGCGACGACATGCTTGCGTGTGTGGTCGCTGACGCCGCCGCCGGTCAGTGCGAACACCGGTCGATCGGAGAAGTCGAAGAGCAGCGCGAGCAGGCTCATCCCGTCGCCTCCCGCTCCGCCAGCAGCCGATCGATCACCCGCCACAGCCGCCACAGGTCGGGCAGGTCTTCGCGCCAGAAGCCCCAGGAGAACAGGCTGGAAAAACTCAGATCGACATGCCCGAGGACGCGATGGATCAGGAATACTTCGGCTTGGCCCTCAGACACGGCGGCGGACAGCGCCAGGCTTTCCGGGTAGGGGATTAGGTTGTCGTTGCGGCCATGTACCAGCAGGAGCCGCGCCTGCAGCGGCTTCAGGTCGTGGTGGGCGAGATTCAGGCGCTCCATGTCTGCGCGCATGGCCTCGGGCAACCCGGCCAGCAGCTCGGGGAAACGCGCCGGGTCGCTGTTGACGGCAAGCGCATAGACCGCCTTGCCTTGCGCGCTCAGTCCGGCCGCGAGCGGTGCCAGATCGGCTTCGGGGTCGCGGCCGCGCAGTGCCACCATGCGCTCGAAGCGTTCTCCATCACTGGTGTCGGCCAGGTAATCGAGGCTGGCATGGACGAGCACCATTCGGCCGGTGTCGTCCGGGGTGATGTGCCGCCACCGGCCTTCGTGCTCGAACCAGCCGGTGGTGAAGAAGCGCATCGCGCGTGGCAGGTCGTGGTAGCCGCCGAGACCGACGACGAAGCGCACCCGTTCGCGGATGTCGGCTTCGAGCGCGGCGAGCAGCGCGGGACCGACCGCGTAGCTGAAGGCGAACATTCCGGCGCGGCCGTCGGTCGCAAGTTCGGGGCGGTCGGCCAAATAGCCGAATGCATCGGCTATTTCCCGCGCATCCGACGGGCGCACGCGCATCTGGCGGAAGCCCGGCATTTCCGGCGCCAGCACCGCGAAGCCGGCGCGCGCCAGAGTGGTGGCAAAGGCGATGAAGCGCGGGTCGTCCTTGGCCAGCGGCACCGCGCCGGGTACGGCGACCAGGGCGGCGCGCGCGCAGCGAACGGTGCAGGCTTCGAACGGAACGGGCAGATAAAGGTCGGCGCGGCGCGCACGCCCCGCTACCGTGTAGGCAACGGTTTGCCGCAGCGGCGCGGGCGTCGCCTGCTTGAGCCTTGAAGCGCCCTCGGCTGCGGCGATGTCCTGCAATACCAAGGCGGCCTCGTAGTGTCGCGTCGGGGCGCAGCCGGCCAGTACGAAAAGGAACGGGATGAGGAGCGCGGCAGCGCGCCTGGCGCGGCAAGCCGCTTGCCAGCCTTGGTTCAACTCGGGCATCGCTGACCCAGGCTGCGTTTCCCGATGCAACAACGCACGCTTCGCTCTTTCTTCGGGTCGCGGCGCAGCATCTTGCCGATGGGCGACTTCGGCAGCGCTTCGCGGAACTCGTCGTGATTCGACACCTTGTACCCGGTCGGATTCGCATGGCAATGCGCGACCACAGCCTCCGCCGCAAGCGCCGGGCTCTTCTTCAGCATCATGGTGCGGATTCCCTGTGCGCAAAGTATGGAAGACCCAACGGTGCAGGCAAAAGTATATGAGCCCTCATCAAGCAGCGTCAATCTCGCGCTTGCACCCCGGAACCTCGCAAAAGTCAGAGAAGTCATCCGCATCCTCGCCGCAGTGCCCTGGGCCATCCGCCCGGTCTGCCCGGGCGGATGGCCCAGGGCACGAGTCGTGCGACGACGGGCAATGTTCGGAGAGCGCTCATGGACTCCAGCCACAGCGCAGCAGGTAGTAGAAGACCGGTGCCGAGAGGCAGAGCGAGTCGAGGCGGTCGAGCATGCCGCCGTGACCCGGAATCAGCGAGCCCCAGTCCTTGATTCCGCGCTGCCGCTTCAGTGCCGACAGCAGCAGGCCGCCGACGAAGCCGAGGACGCCGAGCAGCAGCGAGATCATCGCTGCCGCGGCGGTCGTGAACGGCGTCAGCGGCGCCAGCCAGGCACCGAGCACGCAGGCGCTCAGGATGCCGCCGACGGTGCCCTCGACGGTCTTCGCCGGCGACAGACGGGGCGCGATCGGGTGCCGGCCGGCGAGCTTGCCCCAGAGGTACTGCAGGACATCGCCGACCTGCACGACGAGCAGCAGAAAGACGAGCAGCCAGGTATTTTGCTGCTCGTCGCCAGGCAGCGTCAGCAGGGCGGGAATGTGCGAGATGCCATAGACGCAGAGCAGCAGCCCGGCCTGCAGTGGGCGAAAGGACAACCACAGCTTGCCGGCAGCGCCGCGCAGCAGTCCGCAGAGCGGCAGGACGAGCAGGACGTAGAGCGGAATCAGGCTGCCGAACAGCAGGCCGGCTGCGCCGCAGAGCAGCAGATACTGCAGCGGCAGGACGATCCCGAAACTGCTCCAGCGCAGTGCTCGCGGAATGGCCGCAGCGACATCGCCAGCGAGGAACTCGCGCAGTGCCGCCAGCGATGCCAGCGCAAAGAGCAGGATCACCCCCGGCCGCCCGGCCAGCAGCGCCAGACCGAAGGCGATGGCGATCAGCCACCAGCCGTCGATGCGCTCGTTGAGATTGTCGATCAGCGCATGCGGTTGCCGGCGTGCCAGCAGCAGCCGGAGCAGCCGGGCGACCAGCGTTGCCAGCAGCAGCACGACGGTGATGCCGCCGACCATTCGCCACGCTTCGCTCGGCAGTTGCGGCAGCAGTTCGGTGTCGCGCCACCATTCCATGCCCGGCAGCGTCGGCTCAGCGGCCGCCGCCGGGCGCTGGCTGCTGCCGGCGGTGCCAGTCGGTGAGCAGGGCGATCTCCGGTGCGCCGATGGCGACCGCCGGTCGGGCGCGCCGCACCAGGGCCACGGCCTCGGCTGC
>DDUX01000157.1 GCA_002345025.1 Candidatus Accumulibacter iunctus
CGGGCGGTGCTGCGCGCGCGCGCCGGCGACCGGTTGTCGCAGCTCGGCGATCCGCGCTTCGATGCGCAGCGCTTCTTCCTGCCGGCCGACGACATGCTCGGTTTCGTCCGCATCGCCGCCGATCCGGAGTTCGTCATCGGCACCCGCAGCGTGGATCGCGAACGCGTCGCGCGCATTGCCGGCGGCGAGGTGTACGACGACGAGGTCAACGAGCTGCCGACGCCGACGCGCGAGTTCCACATCGCCCGCTACCCGGTGACCGTCGCGCAGTTTCGCGCCTTCGTCACGGCGACCGGTTTTGCGATCGGTGACGCCGATGCGCTCGCCGACCAGGACAGCCGGCCGGTACGCTGGGTGAGCTGGCACGAGGCATTGGCCTGGTGCGACTGGCTCAACGAGATGCTCGCAACGTCGCCGGCGCTCGCCGGCAGTCACGTCGCCGCGCTGGTTCGCGAGCACGGCTGGCGGGTGGCGCTGCCGAGCGAACTGGAATGGGAGAAAGCGGCGCGCGGCGGATTGCGTGGCGCTGTGTTTCCGTGGGGTGACGATGCCGATGCCGATGACGGCGACGGCCGACGGGCGAATCATGCAGGTTCGGCGATCGGCGACACGTCGGTGGTTGGCTGCTTCGCCGCCAACGCCTACGGTCTGCACGACATGGCGGGCAACGTCTGGGAGTGGACGCGCAGCCTCTGGGGTACCGACTCCGGGAGGCCGGATTTCGCTTATCCGTACCAAGTCGATGATCCCCGTCGGGAGGATCTCCGGGCTGGAGATGAGGTGTGGCGGGTCGTGCGCGGCGGCTCGTGGCACCTTCGCCGGGACGATGCGCGCTGTGGCTTCCGCGACAGGAGTCCCCCGGACCTCCGCCTTGACGACTTCGGTTTTCGCGTGGTGTTGCGTTCTTCCCCTGTTCTTCCGCTCTGATCTCTGCTCCCTCTGCGCTCTGTCACTCCGGGATCTCCGACTCTGGAGGGGGTGCGGGGGAGACTTCCCCCGCCGCGCGCAGCGCGGGTTCAGCCGCTGCGCCGCGGAATCGGATGGGTCGCGAAGATGTGCTTGCGCAGCCCCCAGGTGTCGGCGTAGCGCACATGGTTGATCCAGCCCTGGACGCTGGCGTCGAGTTCGGCGAACGAAATCCGCCCGGCGGCGTAGGCGTCGAGGTTGTCCTGCAGCCGGCGGCTGAAGTTCAGCGCGTTGCGTCGCTTGAGCAGTCGATGCGTCGGGTAGACGACGAAGCCGAGCCACGGGATGCCGCAATCCGTCGGCAGCACCTGCGCCTGTGCGGCGTGGATCGTCAGCCGCTCGCGCGCCAGGCGATCAATGACCGCCCGCTTCCACTGCCAGAGCGTCTTCCGGTCGTCGCTGAAGAGGGCGAAGTCATCGACGTAGCGCAGGTAGGCGCTGCAGCCCAGCTCGCGCTGCACGAACCAGTCGAAATCGCTGAGATAGACGTTCGACCAGAACTGCGAGGTCAGATTGCCGATCGGCAGGCCGCGCGGCCGGCAGGCAGCGAGCAGGTCATCGCCGGGGAAGTAGACCTGCGTGTACTCGTTCGCCAGGATACCCGCGCCGCTGTCGATGATCGTTCCGGCGAGCCACAGCAAGTCGGCGTCGTCGATGCTGCGGGCGAGCCGCGCGCGCAGGATCTCGTGGTCGAGCGACGGGAAATGCTGTACCACGTCGGCGCGCAGGACGTAGCGATGGCGCCGCGCATGTTGCTGCAGCCGGGCGATGGCGCGGTGCGTTCCCTTGCCGTTCCGGTTGGCGTAGCTGTCGCTGATGAACTCGACCTCGAACAGCGGCTCGATCCGGTTGCACAGGGCATGATGGACGACGCGGTCGGCAAACGGCGCCGCACTGATCCGGCGTCGTTTCGGCTTGTGGATCAGGAAATCGCGATACGATCCGGGGCGATACGTCCGGTCGCGCAGCGCATCCTGCAGCGCGAGCAGCCGGTCCGCCACCTGTTGCTCGAACGCCGCCGCGCTGCCCTTGCGCCGCTTGCCGCGCGCGGCGAGGTGAAAGGCGAGCCAGAGGTTGTCCCATTCGGTGACGGCATCAAAGAGGCTGGCCATTGCCGGATTCCGTCGATCTGCAGACGCTCGGGGCAGCCCGCCGGTTCGCCCGGCATGCTTGCCCCGAGCCCCGTTTCCACATCCTTGCCGGGAGTCGCGAACGATGCCCAACAGCAAAGAACTGGTGATCTTCACCCAGACCTACGATCTCCTGGCCTGGCTCCTGCCGCACTGCGAGCGCTTTCCGAAGAACCAGCGCTTCGTCGTCACGCAGCGGCTGCAGGGCGCCGCGCTCGATTTCCAGGAGGCGATCTTCGAAGCCAATGCGCGCAGCGGTGGGCAGCGCCTGCAGCACCTGCAGGCCGCCGACGCACAGCTCAACAAGCTGCGGCTCTACCTGCGCCTGGCACGGCAGTGGGATTGGCTGGGCAGCGGCCAGTACGAGCACGCGAGCCGCATGGTCGCCGAGATTGGTCGCCTGCTCGGCGGCTGGATTCGCCAGACCGCGTCCGGTCGCAGCGGCAGCGCAGTTGCACGCGGCGATCGCGCGGGCGATGAGTTCTGATCCGCGGCTGCGCCGGCGGTTGTCGTGCCGCTCGCTGCCAACGTCGCGCGGCTGCGTGCGGCAGGTCGGGGCGGGTACGGCGGGCTTGCTGGCCTGGCCGTACCCGTGCTTCTCTATGTGCCCGGCGCGGGCAATGCCCCGCTGTCGCCCTGCCTTGCGGCCTGCGCGCGGACCAGACGGGTCTGGCGCTGTTCTTCTTCCTTCGCCTCGGCCGGCAAAGCCGCTGTCGCGGGTCGGCCGGCATTTCCGGAACACGCGCGGCATGGTGATGCCGGCGCACCGTTCCGCCAGGCGGCGGAACCAGAAGAAGGGGCGGAAGAACATGGGAAGAACGCAACACCACGCGAAAACCGATGTTGTCATTGCGGTTGTCCGGGTGATTCCTGTTGCGGATGCCACAGCGCGCATTGTCCCGGTGATTGTTCCACGAGCCGCCGCGCACGACCTCTCCAGACTGCCTGGCCGGATGTCGCCACCCGGCGCACGTAGACTACCAGAACGACCAAAAAAAAGCGGGCCGCGCTGCGCGCGGCGGGGGAAGTCTCCCCCGCACCCCCTCCAGAGTCGGAGATCCCGGAGTGACAGAGTGCAGAGGGAGCAGAGATCAGAGCGGAAGAACAGGGGAAGAACGCAACACCACGCGAAAACCGAGGCTGACAAGGCGGAAGCCCGGGCGATACCGGCTGCGGATGCCACAGCGCGCATCGTCCCGGTGATCGAGCCACGAGCCGCCGCGCACGACCCGCGACACCTTGTCCGGTGCACCCGGATTCTCGCGTAGCCGATCGTTGGCGTCATACGGGTAGCCGAAGTCGGGCTTCCAATCGGTACCCCAGAGGCTGCGCGTCCATTCCCAGACGTTGCCGGCGAGGTCCTCGCAGCCGTAGGGGCTCTGGCCGCCGGAGAAGATGCCCGGGGTGCTCGTGTCGCCGATGCCCATCTGCGCATTGGCGTTCTCTTCCTCCCAGTCGTCGCCCCATGGGTAGCTGCGCTTTGGCAGCGGGTTGTCCTGCAGCGGCGCGTCGCTGGCCGCGAATCCCTGGGCGATGTTCGCCAGCCGGATCGTACGCGGGATCTGCAATCCGCCGCGAGCCGCCTTCTCCCATTCGGGTTCCGACGGCAGCGAGACGATCCAGCCGGCCGGCAGTCGCTGGCGCCAGCGCTCGTTCAACCAGGCACAGAAGGCGCGCGCATCGTGCCAACTGACGTTCACGACCGGCCGGTTCGCCGGCGGACGCAGCGCATCCGCGCCATGCCCGGTATGACCGCTGGCGGTGACGAACTCGGCGAACTGCGCGACGCTGACCGGCGCCTCGGCGATCCAGTAGTCACAGTCGAGCGTCTCGTTGCGGTGCAGCGGCGCATCGCCACTATCCTGCTCCCCCATCCAGAAGGCGCCAGCGGGAACATGAGCGAAGCGCATCGCGTCGACTTCGAGCAGTTGGCGGCGCGGATCGCCGAGTCCCGCGAGGACGTCGCCGGCGAGCGCGCGCTGC
>DDUX01000115.1 GCA_002345025.1 Candidatus Accumulibacter iunctus
AAAGAAAAACCCTCTCTCGCATTTATTCCACGGTTCTCTTGCCCCCCTTCCAGCCGTTCCTTCCCGCCCTCTCCCAGATGAACCAAAAGCCACGAAAGAAAGCATACAAGGGAAACGGTCATGACTTTCATCATCACGGGTGTCTCAACTGTCATGACCGTCAGCGGGCCGCCTGCTTTCTTGCCTTCACCCGCGAAGTCCTGCAGTATTGACCCATGAGCCAGTGGACAGCGCATGCCATCGATCGCCGCCAGCGCAGGAGGCTGCTGATCTGGCTCGGCTGTCTGCTGCTGGCGGTGTTGCTGTTGCTCGCCTACCAGCTCTGGCTGAGCTATCACGAACAGCTTCGCGAGGCCGAGACGAAGACCCGCAACTACGCGGCGATCTTTGAGACGCGGCTCGACGCCACGCTCCGCCGGACCGATGCGGTTCTCCAGGGCTTGGTCCGCTTCCTGCCTGCCGCACTGCTGAGCAGGCAGGCGGCCGAGCGGTACGCGCGGCAGATCGGCGAGGAACTCGACCTGCGCCTGCTGAGTTTCGAGGAACTCGTCGGTCTGCGGGTGTTCGATGCCGAGGGAAGGCTGCTCTACAGTTCGGACTGGGTGAGGACGCCACGTATCGAGGTGAGTGACCGCGACTATTTCCTCCGGCTCAGGGACGACCCGCAGGCCGGGCTCTTCTTCTCCGAGGTCATCGATTCACGGGCAACGGGCCGGCCAAGCCTGATCGTCGCGCGCGCGCTGCGGGACCAGCAGGGCGCCTTTCTCGGACTGGTCAGCGCCGTCATCGATCTGGCACGCTACCAGGAGATCTTCCGCAGCGTCGACCTCGGCCGACAGGGGTCGATCTCCTTCCGGCGCAGTGACGATCAGCGGCTGGTCGTCCGTTGGCCGCACATTCCTGACGAGGTCAACCGGACGCTGCATCCGGAACATCCCGTTCGCCAGCAGATGAGCCGTGGCGAGCGAAGCGCCACCCTGCACTTTGCTGCCCAGACCGATGGCGTCGAGCGCATCTACAGCTATCAGCAGCTCGAGCGCTACCCTTTCTATTTCATCATCGGTGCTGGCCGTGACGAGCTTCTGACCGGCTGGCGAGCGCGGGCACTCGTCGTCGGCATGTCGGGGCTGTTGCTGCTGGTGTTGTTCGTCACCCTGCTGATTCGTCTCTGGCGCAGCGAGGCGCGCGAGGCGAAGGTTCTTGCCGACCTGCTGCGCAGCGACAGGCTGCAGCGCGCGAAGGGCGAGCAACTGGCGGTATTCGAGCGGCTGGCCGACAACGCCAGCCAGGGCATCGCGATGCTGGACGTGGATGGGGCACTGAGCTACGCCAACCCGGCGCTGCGCCGGATGCTCGACCTTCCGGCAGAAGCGGCGTGCGGCGGGCACTCGCTGATCGGCTTCTGCAGTCCGGAGAACGGTCGCCGGCTGCAGGAGGTTGTCCTGCCCGCGACCGTCACCGATGGCCAATGGACCGGCGAATTTGAAGTGTTTTCGCTGCATGGCCGTCGCATCCCGACCTTGCATACGCTCTTCGTCGTCCAGGCGGGCGAAGGGGAAACGCCGATCATCGCCGACCTGGTTGCCGATCTCAGCGAGCGCCAGCAGATGGAGCAGCGCAATCGCCAGTTGCTGGCCGAGATGGAAACCCTGCTCGGCAATGCGCTGGTCGGCATCGTTCACCTCCGGCAGCGACGAGTGGTGTCGTGCAACCGGCGCCTCGAGGAGATCTTCGGTTATCAGGCGGGTGAGCTGATCGGTGAATCGTCCGCGTGCTTCTACCCCAGCCACGAGATCTTCGTCAGGGTCGGCGAGTGCGCCTACGCGGTTGTCGGCGAAGGGCGAAACTTCAGTACGGAACTGACCCTCCGACGCAAGGACGGCAGCCTCTTCTGGGGCGCGCTGACCGGCCGCGCGATCGATGCCGGCCGGCCGCACGACGGCAGTATCTGGGTCTTCGCCGACATCTCCGAACGCCAGCAGGCGGAGGAGGAGTCACGCAACCTCCTGCAGGCGGTCGAGCAGAGTCCGGTCACCATCGTCATCACCAACCGCAACGGCGACATCGAGTACGTCAACCCGAGCTTCACCCGCGTCACCGGCTACTCCCGGCTCGAAGCCATCGGCCAGAACCCGCGCATCCTGAAGTCCGGCGACGTGTCAGCCGAGGTCTATGAGACTCTCTGGCGGACGCTGCTCCAGGGCAAGGTGTGGACCGGATTGCTGCACAACAGGCGCAAGAACGGCACGCTGTTCTGGGAGAGCGCCTCGATCGCGCCGCTTTTCGGCGATCACGGTGAGGTGACGCGTTACCTGGCCGTCAAGGAGGACGTGACCGACCGCCTGCTGGCCGAGAAGCAACTGCGCGAAAGCGAGGAGGCGTTCCGGCGGCTCTTCGAAGACGCCAAGGATCCACTGCTGCTGCTCAAGGACGGCGCCTTCATCGACTGCAACACGGCCACTCTCGAACTGCTTGGCTACCCGTCCAAGGAGGAGTTTCTCGGTCACAGTCCCGATGACATGTCGCCACCGTACCAGCCCGATGGTCAGCCGTCGAACGACAAGGCACAAGCGATGATGGCTGCCGCGAAGGAGTTCGGTTACCACCGTTTCGAGTGGACACACCAGCGCCGCGACGGCGCCGCGCTTCCGGTGGAAGTCACCCTGACGCCGATCACGCTGCGTGGTGAGGTGATCCTGCATACCCTCTGGCGCGACATCAGCGAACGACGGCTGACCGAGCAGCGTCTGCGCCTGCTCGCGGCAGTCTTCGAGAACAGTGCCGAGGCGATCATGGTCAGCGACCGCGACAACCGCATCATCGAAGTCAACCGGGCGTTCTCGCGCCTCACCGGCTACAGCTCCGACGAGGTGCGTGGCAGTGACCCGCGCCTTCTGTCCTCGGGACGAGCATCGGCGGACGAGTACCGCACCATGTGGCAGGCGATCAGCAGTAGTGGCCATTGGCAGGGCGAGATCTGGGACCGCCGCAAGAACGGCACGCTGTATCCGAAATGGCTGTCGATCTCGACGATTCGTGGCGTCGACGGCGCCATCGAGAACTACATCGGCAGCTTCGTCGATATCTCCGAGCGCAAGGCTGCCGAGGAACGGATCCGGCATCTGGCGCATTTCGATACGCTGACCGAGCTGCCGAATCGCTCCAACCTGCAGGGCCGTCTCGAGCAGGCGCTGGCGGCGGCGCGACGCGAGGGTGATGGCTGCCCGCTGGCGGTCATGTTCCTCGACCTGGATCGCTTCAAGAACATCAACGATACGCTCGGCCATCACGTCGGCGACGCGCTGCTGCTACAGGTGTCGCAGCGGCTGAGCGGCAGTGTCCGGGCGAGCGACATCGTCGCCCGGCTCGGCGGCGACGAGTTCGTCGTCGTCCTTGCGCGGGCCGACGCCGTCGCCGCCGAACGCGTGGCGGCCAAGATTCTGCACGCGTTGTCGCAGCCGTACGAGATCGATGGTCAGGCCATGCACACGACCTCGAGCATCGGTATCGCCGTCTTCCCCGGTGACGGTGACACGGTCGAACTGCTGATGCGCAACGCCGACGCGGCGATGTATCACGCCAAGTCGGCTGGACGCAACAACGTTCAGTTCTTTACGGCAAGCATGAATCAGGCAGCCAGGGACCGGCGGCAGCTCGAGGAGGATCTGCACCTGGCGCTGCAGAAGGACCAGTTCCTCCTCCACTATCAGCCGCAGGTCGACTCCCGGCGTCGGGTCTTCGGCGCCGAGGCCCTCGTGCGATGGCAGCATCCGGAGCATGGTCTGGTCCCGCCCGGCAACTTCATTCCGCTGGCTGAGGATACCGGTCTGATCGTCCCGATTGGCCAATGGGTTCTGGCAACCGCCTGCGCGCAGCTCGCAGCCTGGAACGATGACCGTCGTGTGCGAGAACTGCAGGTGGCGGTGAATGTCAGTGCGCGCCAGTTTCGCCAGGCCGATTTCGTCGACCAGTTGCACGAAGTACTGCAACGCAGCGGCGCCGACCCGACGCGGCTCAAGCTCGAACTGACCGAGAGCCTGGTGCTCGACAACGTCGCCGACACGATTGCCAGGATGAACGCCATCAAGCAGCTCGGAGTCAGCTTCTCGATGGACGACTTCGGTACGGGTTACTCGTCACTGTCCTATCTGACACGACTGCCGCTCGATCAGCTGAAGATCGACCGTGCCTTCGTCAGCCGGTTGCCGGACAACCAGAGTGACGCCATCATCGCGCAGACGATCGTCACCATGGGCCGCAGCCTTGGCCTCAAGGTGATCGCCGAAGGCGTCGAAACGGCAGCCCAGTGCGAGTTCCTCGAGCGCCATGGCTGCCACGGCTATCAGGGCTTCATGTTCGGTCGTCCGATGCCAGCGGGAGCGTTTGAGCAGTTGCTGCGCGACGCTCCCGACTGACAGCCGGCGACGGCCAGGCGGTCTCGCCCGCAGCCGGGCGCAACGACAGCAAGAGGCGTCTGATCGGCGTCGGCAGCGCCGCTTCGGCGATCCGCTCGTGCTGCAGCGGCAGCCATTGCCAGCGATCCTCACCCGCCGGCCGGCCGACGACCTGGACGTCGCCCTGCAGGACGGCCAGGGTCAAACGGAAATGGGTGAAGCGATGGCTGATCGACGGCAGTTCGGTTGTCGCCAGCAGCCGGCAGCCGTTGCGCTGCGCAAGCGCGTCGGCCGACTCCGGTGCAAGCTCGGGCAGGCTCAGGAGCCCACCCCAGATACCGCTCGCCGGACGGCGTTCGAGCAGCACCTGCTGGCCATCGGTGAGCGCGATGACGCTGCCGTTGCGCTGCGGCAGCGGCTTCTTCATCACCCGGTCGGGTAGTTCGGCCTGTCGTCCCTGTTGCCGTGCGCTGCAGACGGAGGCCAGCGGACAGCGGTCGCAAGCGGGCTGCCGATGCACGCACACCGTCGCTCCGAGGTCCATCATCCCTTGTGTATAGGCCTCGAGTTCGGTTGCCGGCAGCAGCGATTCCGCCAGCGCCCACATCCGGCGCTGATCGGCGGCGAGGGAAGCGCTGCCCGCGACGGCAAAGCATCTTGCGAGCACCCGCCGGACGTTGCCATCGAGGATCGCCGCCCGGCGACCAAAGGCGAAGACGCTGATCGCCGCCGCCGTCGAGCGACCGATTCCGGGCAGGCGCGCAGTGAGCTGCGCGTCGCTGGGGAAGCTGCCGCCGTAGTCGCCGACGATGGTCTGCGCGCACAGGTGCAGGTTGCGCGCACGGGCGTAGTAGCCGAGGCCGGACCACGATTCGAGGACGCTCGTCAGTGGCGCCGCAGCGAGCGCCGCGAGCGTCGGAAAGCGGGCGAGGAAGCGCTGATAGTAGGGAATCACGGAGCGCACCTGTGTCTGCTGCAACATGATCTCGGACAGCCAGATGTGGTAGGGCTCGCGGCTTTGCTGCCACGGCAGGTCGTGGCGCCCCTTGGCTTTTTGCCAGGCGATCACCTGTGCGGCAAACCCGGGGCTGACGGCGGTCACGGCGCTCACCGGCGGCAGCCCCGGTTGTGCCGCGCGGCGATCCGGCGGTGCGCGACCGCATCCCGCTGCGCCCCCGGAAAGAACAGCCAGCGGACAGCGTAGATCAGCATCGCCGGCAATAGCCTGGTGCGGTTGCCGAGGCGGGCCGCAAGGGGATGACGGCGGCAGCCGCACGACGCCCGTGTCGACAGTAGCCGACGACGACGCCATAATAGCCGTCGATTCTGTTCGTCAGCACAGGCGGCGAGGCGATTTCGGTCGAGCAAACTGCACTGAGCAGCAGGCTGGTGACCACTTACCGCTGCAGTCCGGGCGCCGTTTAGCATCGTGAAAGCCAATGGTCTCTTTTTCGACAGTCGATCTTAGCATGCTGCAGCAGCTCTTCCTGGCCGCTTGATGCGTCCACCGCTCGACACCCCGGAAGACATGCTACCCGGCGAGTCCGTAGCGGCGCTCCTGCGCCCCGAGTCGATGCTGGATCCATCGCCGACGCCGCGCGAGATGAGCTGTCGTGCCTTTCGCGATGCACTCGGCGGCTTTGCCACCGGGGTCACCGTACTCACTGCGCTGGCGCCCGATGGGCAGCCGGTCGGGGTGACGATCAGCTCATTCAACTCGGTCTCCCTGCAGCCGCCGCTGATCCTCTGGAGCCTTGCCTGCAGTTCGCCGCGACTGGAGGCTTTTCGCCGTGCCCGGCATTATGCGGTGAACGTCCTGGCAGCGGATCAGGAATGGATTTCGGATCGCTTTGCCAGTCCCGATCCCGATCGTTTCGCGGGCGTACGCACCATCGTCGGCATTGGCGACGTGCCGTTGCTCGATGCTTGCGCCGCGTCGTTCGAGTGCAGCAGCGAGGCGCATTATCCAGGCGGTGACCACGTCATCTTTCTCGGCCGCGTCAGACGTTTTTCGCGCAACGAGCTGGCGGAACCCCTGATTTTCCACGCCGGTCGCTACCGGGTCCTGGGCGACGGTTCCTGAACCCCGCCGGAGCCGGGGAGCGCCTGCGGCCAATGCCCGGGCACCGGCGCTCCGGTGTCGGAAGGCAGCCAGCGGTTAATCCTTTATCCCACGGATTATCATCGCCGCGATGGCGCTCCAGACATCCCGCGACCGCAGCCGGCGCCGGCTCTGGCGAGTGGTTTTGCACTACTCGCGGCGGCCTGCCATCTTCACCGGCCGTGACCCTACGGCGATGGAATGTTTGCAATGATCCATTATTGGTGTATAAATGCGGCTTTCTCAAGGAGGAGTATATGGCCACTTACAGGGAACTGCTTGCGCAAAGGGCGCTGCTGGAAAAACAGATTGAAGAGGCGCGCCAGGCGGAAGTTTCCGATGCCATTGCGCAAGCAAGAAAGCTCATTTCCGAGCATGGTCTGACCGCTGCCGACCTCGGTTTCAAGGTCGCTGGCGCGGCTGCGATGCCGATGAAGGCGAAGGTGGCAGTGGCAGTCAAGTACCGCGGACCGAACGGAGAAAGCTGGTCCGGTCGCGGCAAGGCGCCGAACTGGCTCACCAGCCTCGAAAGCAGCGGCCGTGACCGCAACGAGTTTCTCGTCTGACAGCAGATATTCCAGTCCTCGTGGTTGGCGCCATCACTGGCCGCCAACCACAGGCACTGCTGGCCCTCCGCAATGAGGGCATGCTTCTGACCCGAGCGCGGGCGCTGATCGCTTCCTCCCGCTCCGTTGCCGCTGGCGGTACCAGGGCGGGCAGCCGCAACCTGTGCTGTGGGCGATTATCCAGATACCGGTCGTCGCTGCCGTCCGTCCATAATGACAACAACGGGCCTCGAGTTGACGACAAGGAGCCAGAAGATGAACATCCTGGTGACCGGGGGCTGCGGCTATATCGGCTCGCATGCCTGCGTTGCACTGATCCTTGCCGGCCACGAGGTGAGCGTCGTCGACGACCTCTCGAACAGCCGGGAGGAGGTCCTCGAGCGGGTCGCGACAATAGCGGGTCGCAAGCCATCGTTCTTCCAGGGCGATGTCCGCGATCAGGGCCTCTTGCGGCGCGCATTTGCCGCCGCCCCGATTGGCGCCGTTTTCCATTTTGCCGGTCTCAAGGCGGTGGGTGAATCCGTCGCGCAACCCCTGCGTTATTATGACTGCAATGTCGGAGGGGCGATTTCCCTTTGCCATGCGATGGTCGAGGCAGGGGTGAGGACTCTGATCTTCAGCTCGTCGGCGACGGTCTATGGCGATCCCGCTTCAGTACCGATCAGCGAGAATTTTCCGCGCTCGGCGACCAATCCCTATGGTGCCAGCAAGCTGATGATCGAAGACATCCTGGCCGACCTGTGCACCGCCGACGCCGATTGGCGGATTGCCCGCCTGCGCTACTTCAATCCCGTCGGGGCGCACGAGAGTGGCCTGATCGGCGAGGAACCCAACGGCGTTCCCAATAACCTCATGCCTTATGTGGCACAGGTCGCTCAAGGACTCCGCCCGCACCTGAACGTCTTTGGCAGCGATTACCCGACAGCCGACGGGACCGGCGTCCGGGACTACATTCACGTGATGGACCTGGTCGATGGGCACGTCGCCGCACTCAATCATCTGCGCGAGAAAAAGGGACTGTTGACCGTGAATCTGGGTACCGGTTGCGGTTATTCGGTGCTCGACATGGTGCGCGCCTTCGAGTCGGCGAGTGGTCGACCGATTCCTTTTGTCCTCGCCCCACGGCGCCCCGGCGACGTTGCGTCGTGCTATGCCGATCCGGCCCTCGCCGCCGGCCTTCTCGGGTGGCAGGCGCAGCGCGGCATCGAACAGATGTGCCGCGATGCCTGGCGCTGGCAGACGCAGAGCGCCGCCGGCTGCTGAGCCGGAAGAATGGCGACCTACGCTATCGGCGACATCCAGGGCTGCCTGGACTCGCTGCTGTCTCTCCTCGACAAGTGCCGCTTCGACCGCGGCAAGGACCGGCTGTGGCTGGTTGGCGACCTGGTCAATCGTGGCCCGCGCTCGCTCGAGACCCTGCGCTTCGTGCGTGATCTCGGCCCGGCTGCCACCACCGTGCTTGGCAACCACGACCTCTACCTGCTCATGGTCGCGGCAGGCCTGGGCCGGCGCAGCAAGGGCGACACGCTTGACGAGATCCTTGCCGCGCCGGATCGCGACGAACTGCTCGCCTGGTTGCGGCACCGGGAACTGTGTCACCTCGAGGGCGGCTTCTGCCTGGTGCATGCCGGGCTGCTGCCGCAGTGGACGACCGCGACCGCGCGGGCGCTGGCGGCGGAGGTCGAGACGGCACTGCAGGGACCGTCCTGCGGCGAGTTCCTGGCCAACCTTTGGGGCAGCGAGCCTCTGTGCTGGAGTGATGAGCTGCAAGGCTGGTCGCGCCTGCGGGTGATCGTCAACGCGATGACCAGGATGCGCTTCTGCTCGCTGACCGGTGCGATGGACCTGAAGACCAAGGGTGAGGCGGTAGACGCACCAGTGGACCATCTGCCGTGGTTCGACGTTCCGGGGCGACGCAGCGCCGAAGACGTCGTCATCATTGGCCACTGGTCGGCGCTCGGTCTGCGCATCGAGGACAGGCTGCTGGCGCTCGACTCCGGCTGTTTCTGGGGCCGTCATCTGACGGCTGTTCGTCTGGAGGACCGTGCCCTGTTCCAGGTGGATTGCGCGAACACGGAGAGTCAGGCCTGAGCCCTCGCCGCGGCAGCGACGAGGGCTGAACGTCAGGACGCTGCAGCTGCCGTTGCCGACCCGCCGAGGCGCGGCCATCGCTCGTGCACGCCTGCTAGAATCCTCAATGGATTTGCGGGGAGAAGAGGCATGCAGACGACAGGGCAGCGTGGACGGCGCAGGTTGAAGCAGGTACTCGCTCTGGTCGCGGGTATCGTGGTGGCCGTTGCCGGATTGATGGCGATCGGACACCTGGCGGGAAGTGGCAGGGATGAGGCCGACACCGGCGACGTGCTGTTCGCGGTGGTCGACGGCGCGCACCGGGAACTGGACGGATCGCCGGCGCTGGCGATCTCCTTCAGCCTGCCGCTCGAGGCCCGGGGAGATCACGAGCGCTTCCTGCAGGTGCTGGAGATGCCGCCCGAGGCGAAGCCGGTCGCAGCTCGCGATGGCGAAGCAGACGGCGAAACCGGCGAAGACGCGGTGCCGGCGGCCGCTGCTGGCGGCAGCCGGCGCCTCGGCAATGACGATGTACTCGAGGGCGGCAAGCCGGTTGCCGGCGCCTGGGTCGTCGGTGACAACCCCCGCCTGCTGTTCTTCCCGCACATCAAGCCGCAGACCCGCTACGTGGTTCGTGTGCAGCCCGGGCTGAAAGCCCGCAACGGCCGCCCGCTCGACAGCGAGGCACGCTTCTCGATCCTGACGGCGGCCGTCGCACCGGCCTTCTACTTCGCCAGTCGTGGCACGGTCCTGCCAGCGGGACAGAGTGGCGGCCTGCCGGTGACAACGGTGAACGTCCCCGAGGTGGACATCCAGTTCCTCAAGGTCAAGGCCGATCAGCTTCCACGCTTCCTCGAACAGGTGATCGCCTCGCCCGCAGGTGCCGTTGCGGCGGTCGCCGAGGACGACGGTGGCGAGCGGCACGGCGACCAGGCGAGCGATGGTGAGGAGGGCTATCGTTATGCCGGCAGCCGTCTCAAGGGTGCCGTCGGCAGTTGGGAGCTCGATCAGATTCACCGGATGACCAGCAGCAGCTTCGTCGGCCGCTTTCTCACCGAACAGAAGGCGAATCGGCGTGGCGTCACCTTCATTCCGGTCGAGGGCATCGCCGCGCTGCGCGAGCCGGGGGTTTACGTGGCGGTCATGTCGCAGCCAAACCGGTTTCGCGACGACTACCAGACGACCTACTTTTACGTCAGCGATCTTGGCCTGCACCTGCGGCAGTACCCGAATCGTGGCGCCGACGCCTACGTCAGCTCGTTGACCGATGGACAGGCGCAGGCTGGCGTCGAGGTGAGCTGGATCGACCGCCAGGGCCGGACGCTCGGCAGCACCCAGACCGACCGCGATGGCCGCGCAGCCTTTGCCGAAAAGCCGGCGGCTGCCCGTGTACTACTGGCGCGCAAGGGCGAGCAGATGTCGCTGATCGCCCTCAAGGAGCCGGCCCTCGATCTCTCCGAGTTCGACGTCGCCGGCATGCCGTACTCGCCGGTGCGCCTTTTCGCCTTCAGCGGTCGCAACCTCTACCGGCCGGGTGAGCGCTTCGAGGTTTCGGTGATTGCGCGCGATGCCGACGGCCAGCCGGTGCCGGCACAACCGATCCAGGCGATCCTGCGCCGCCCCGACGGCAAGGCGCAGTGGACCGCGAGCTGGCAGGCGGAAGACGGCTTCAGCGGCTACTACCGGCGGACGATCGAGTTGCCGGGCGATGCCGCCACCGGTTCGTGGAGCCTCGAGCTACGGGCCGATCCGGCAGCCAGGCTGGCTGCAACGAGCATGCCGTTCGCCGTCGAGGAGTTCCTGCCGGAACGAATGCAGCTCGAGCTGACAACCGGCAGCGAGCCGCTGGCGGGCGAACACGAGTGGCGGATCGATGTCCGGGGTCGCTACCTCTATGGCGCAGCAGCGGCCGGCAACCGGCTGCTCGGCGTCGTCACCAGCGAACGCAGCCGCAACCCGCTGGCGCAGAAGCTTCCCGGCTTCGTCTTTGGTGACGCCGACGAGGAGCATGTCAGGACGCGCAGCGAGCTGCCCGAGCAGCGGCTCGGCGAACAGGGCAAGGCGACGCTTGCCGTCGACCTGCAGTCGGTCGCCAAGCGCCGCTCACCGTTCGCCGTGCGCACGACACTGAGCCTGCTGGAGAGCGGTGGTCGACCGGTGGTGCGAAGTGTCGAGCGGGTCTGGTGGCCGGCGCCGGTGTTGGTCGGGCTGCGGCCGCTGTTCGTCGGCGCCTACGCGCGGGAAGCGTCCGCCGCCGATTTCGAAGTCGTGCGGGCGGACGCCGACGGAAATCTGAAAGCCGGAACGGCGCTGCCGGTTCGCCTGTTCCGTGAGAACCGCAACCATTACTGGCGCTTCGACGATCAGCGTGGCTGGAACTCGGGCTTCACCGAGACCGATGAACTCGTCGCGACGACGCAGGTGACGGTGCGCGCCGGCGGCCGCGGAAAGCTCAGCCTGCCGGTCAGGTACGGCCGCTACCGCGTCGAGATTCTCGATCCCGAAACCCGTCAGACGATGCGCTTCCGCTTCTACGCCGGTTGGGCAGCAAAGGACGACGAGGCGCAGGGGGTGCGCCCCGACCGGGTGGCCCTCAAGCTCGACAAGCCCGCATACTCGCCTGGTGACACGGCGCGGCTGACGATCGTGCCGCCGCACGCCGGGCAGGCTCTGGTCACTGTCGAGGGTGACCGGGCGCTGTGGGTACGGCGCATGTCGGTCGGCGCCGACGGGCGGACGATCGACATCCCGCTCGACAGGGCGTGGAAGCGGCATGACCTGTACGTTTCGGTGATGGTCCTGCGTCCCGGCGGCAGCGGAGAAAGGCTGACGCCGGCACGCGCCCTCGGGTTGCTCTACGTTCCGCTCGAGCGTGGCAACCGCAAGCTCGCCGTGGCGCTCGAGGCACCGCAGAAGATGGAGCCCGAGCAGATGCTCAAGGTCCGCGTCAGGGTTCCCGAAGCCGCCGGCCAGAAGGCGCTGGTGACGCTGTCGGCGGTCGACGTCGGCATCCTCAACATCACGCGCTATGCGAGCCCCGATCCCTTTTCCTTCTTCTTCGCCAAGCTGCGTTACGGTGCCGACGCCTACGACATCTACGGACGTCTGATCGAGAAGATGGATGGGCAGAAGGGCAAGCTGAAGTTCGGCGGCGACGCGGCGCCGAAGCCGACCCGCAGCCTGCCGAAGAAGCTCCGGCTGGTCGACCTCTTCAGTGGTCCGCTCCTGCTCGATGACAAGGGCGAGGCCGAGGTCTCCCTGCCGGTCCCCGATTTCAATGGCAGCCTCCGCCTGATGGCGGTCGTCGCCAGCAGCGACCGCTTCGGCATGCAGGAGGCCGAGGTCATCGTTGCTGCGCCGCTCGTTGTCGAGCTGGCGACACCACGTTTTCTGTCGGCTGGCGACAGCGCCGTGCTGGCGCTCGAGGTGCAGAATCTGGCCGGCAGGGAACAGGAGATCCGGCTTGCGCTGAGCAGTCGCGACGGTCTGCTGATCAGGAATGGCGAGCAGCAGTTCTCGCTCAAGGACCAACAGAAGCGCATCCTGTACATCCCGGTCGAGGCCGGCAGCGCGCTCGGTCCGAGCGAGCTGAAGGTGCGCGTCGACAGTCCACTGCGGCGGATCGAGCGGAGCTTCCCGCTTCTCGTGCAGGCGCCGACGCCGCGGCAGTCGGTGGTCAGGCGCCTGACCATCGCTGCCGGCGAGAGCGTCGAGTTGCGCGATGCGGAACTCGGTGGCCTGCTGCGCCAGAGCGTGAATGCGACGCTGGTCCTCTCCGACAAGGCGCCGATCGACGTCCGCAGCGCCGTGCGTGGCCTTCTGAGCTACCCCTACGGCTGTGCCGAGCAGACGACGAGCAGCGCCTATCCGCATGTCTTCATCGACGAGGCGGCAGCCAGGCAGTTTGGTCTCACCGTCTACACGGCCGCGCAACGCGCCGAGATACTGGCCAGGGCGATCGCCCGAGTCGCCGGAATGCAGGCGCCGAATGGCGGCTTCAGCCTGTGGGGCAACGTCTCCGAGTACCAGTACTGGCTGACGGCCTATGTCGCCAACTTCCTGCTCGACGCGCGCGAACAGGGTTTCACCGTGCCGCCGGAAGTCGAGAAGCGGGCGCTCGACTTTCTCCTCAAGGGGCTGCAGGAAGGTGTCGCAAGCCTGCCGACGGGAGCCGTCAGCTACAACCAGAACGCCATCTGGAACGATCATCGCTACGCTGGCTCGGGACGTTTCGGAGTCCTCGCCTATGGTGCCTATGTTCTCGCCCGCCAGGGCAGGGCGCCGCTGGCGACGCTGCGGCAGTTGCACGAATCGCGGGCGGCAGCGCACTCGGGTCTGGCGCTGGTGCAGCTTGGTCTGGCGTTGCGGCTGATGGGTGACGAAGCGCGTGCCGTGAGCGCGATCGATGCCGGCATCCGCAAACCGCGTGGCGGACCGGAGGGCGCCTGGTGGGGCGATTATGGCAGCAACCTGCGGGACTGGGCGCTGATCTACGTCCTGCTCGACCGGCATCAGGTCAAGGCCGAGGGGCGCGAGGACCTGCTGCGCCAGGTTGCCGCTGCCGTCGACGAGCGGCGGCACTTCAGCACGCAGGAGCAACTCGCGCTCTTCCTGCTCGGCCGGGACTTTGCCGGTCGCAGTAGCGGCGAGTGGTCTGCCGAACTGCTGTTGGCCGGCAGGACGCAGCCGATCGGCGGTCGCGGGCCGCAGTTCCAGGCGCTGTCGGCAGCCGAGGTCGCCGGCGGGGTGACGATCCGGAACAGTCACAAGGAACGGCTTTTCGTCGAACTCAACCTGGGTGGCAACCCGGCGCGCATTCCGGCGGCACGGCGTGATGCCTTCGACCTCCGGCGCGACTGGTTCACCGCCGATGGCCAGCCACTCGGCAAGCGGACGTTGCGCGTCGGCGAGAGCGCCATCGTCCGCCTGCAGGTGAGCAGCAGCGGGCGCCACGCGAACGGCCTGATCGTCGATCACGTTCCCGCCGGCCTCGAGATCGAGAATGCGAATCTGGTCCAGGGGGAGCAGTCGGTGATCACCGTCGATGGCATCGATCCGCGCCAGGCCATGCAGAACAGCAACATCAGGCACGTCGAGTTTCGCGATGACCGCTTCGTCGTCGCCGCCCGGCTCAGCGGAAAGATGTTGTTCTTCTATCGTGTGCGCGCCGTCACGCCGGGTCGTTTCGTCGTCCCACCAACCTACGCCGAAGACATGTATCAGCCGCAGATCTATGGCCTCGCCGGTGGTGACGAGACGCTGGTGATTGCCGGCGACAGCGGAACCGATGGCGCTGGCGCCAGGCAATGAGCTGCACTCCGAGGCTGTGGCTGGCGGCGCTGCTGGCGCTGCTGCTGCTCGCCGACCAGCTCTTGCCGCCGCCATTGCCAACGCGCTCGGCGCCACGGGCGCAACTGGTGCTGGCGCGCGACGGCACGCCGCTGCGCGCTTTTCCCGACCGTGAGCACATCTGGCGGCACCCGGTGCGCCTCGACGAAGTATCGCCGCGTTACATCGAAGGGCTGATCGGCTTCGAAGACCGTGCCTTCTGGTGGCATCCGGGAGTCAATCCGTGGGCTCTCCTGCGTGCCGGCGTGCTCGGGTTGCAGCATGGCCGCATCGTTTCCGGCGGCTCGACTCTGACGATGCAGGTTGCGCGTCTGCTCGAGCCGACACCGCGAACGGCGGCCGGCAAGCTGCGCCAGATCGCGCGTGCGCTGCAGATCGAGCTGCGCTGCTCGAAGCGCGAGATCCTCGAGCTTTACCTCGCCTTCGCGCCGATGGGGGGCGTCCTCGAGGGTGTCGAGGCGGCGAGCCGCGCCTACCTGGGCAAACCGGCGCAGCGACTGAGCGAATCCGAGGCGGCGCTCCTCGCCGTGCTGCCGCAGGCTCCGTCGCTGCTGCGGCCTGATCGCCACCCCGAGCGCGCGCGGGCTGCGCGCGACAAGGTCCTCGACCGCATGGCCGGGCGCTGGACCGCGCGTGCGATCGCCGACGCGCGCCAGGAACCGGTGATCGCCCAGCCGGTGCGCGAACCCCTTCTCGCACCGCTGTTTGCCGAGCGCCTGCGGCGCCTGCAGCCGCACGCTGCGCGCATCGAGAGCACGCTCGATGCCGCCATGCAGCAGATGGTCGAGCAACTGCTCGCGAGCCGGCTCGGCATCCTGCCGCCGCGCGTGTCGATGGCGGCACTGGTGATGGACAACGAGACGCTCGAGGTTCGCGCCTATGCCGGTTCGGCCGATTTCACCGACACCGAGCGCTTTGCGCACGTCGACATGGTGCAGGCGGTGCGCTCGCCCGGCTCGGCGCTGAAGCCCTTTCTCTACGGGTTGGCGCTGGACGAAGGGCTGATCCACTCGGAATCGTTGCTGGCTGACGTGCCGCAGTCCTTCGCCGGTTACCAGCCGGGCAACTTCCAGGCCAGCTTCAGCGGCCCGGCCGGTGTCAGCGAAGCGCTGCAGCGATCGCTCAACGTTCCCGCGGTCGAGGTGCTCGAACGGCTCGGACCACAGCGCTTCGTCGCGCTGTTGCGGCGTGGTGGCCTCCGGCTGGAATTGCCGCCGGGAGCAACCGCCAACCTCAGCGTGATCCTTGGCGGCGCCGCGGTGAGTCTCGAGGGCCTCGTCGGTGCCTACAGTGCGCTGGCACGTGCCGGCGTCAGCGGCCGTCCGCGCTATTTTGCCGACTCGCCGCTGGTCGAGTCGCGCATGCTCAGCGAAGGCGCCGCCTTCATCATTCGCGACGTCCTCGAGTCCGGCGGGCCAGTGGCGCGGTTGGTCGATGGCGGCATCGGCAGTCGCCGTGGCATCGCCTGGAAGACCGGCACCAGCTTCGGATTTCGCGATGCCTGGGCGGTCGGCGTCAGCGATCGCCACACCGTCGGCGTCTGGGTCGGCCGACCCGACGGAACGCCGAACCCCGGCTTCTTCGGCGCCAATATCGCCGCTCCGCTGCTGGTCGACATCTTTTCCGTGATTGATGATTCGCCGCCCGCTGCCCGCGTGCCGCCGCCGGGCGTCGGCAGTGCGCGCATCTGCTGGCCGCTGGGAACGCGCAGCGAGGGCACGCCGGCGGCCCTCTGTCATCAGCAACGGACCGCCTGGATCCTCAACGATACCGCTCCGCCAACCTTTCCCGACCGGCTGCGAACGGGTTCTGCCCGCCGCATCGACTACCGCGATTCGGCGACCGGGCGGCGGGTGCGTCCGGGCTGCAGCGTTGGCGACATGCGGGCAGTGGAGATGGCGCGCTGGCCGGCTGCGCTCGAAGCGTGGCTTGACCCGGCGCTGCGCGCGCGGGCGTTGCCACCGCCATGGACGGTCGGCTGCAGTGCGGGCGACGGCAGCAATGCTGGCGACGGCCTGCAGATCGTCGGCCTGAGCAACGGCGAGACGATACGCCGGGCCGGCAACGGACCGCCCGCGAGGCTGCGACTCGAGGCGCGCGGCGGTGAGCAGGAGCTGATCTGGCTGCTCAACGGGCGCCAGGTCGGCCGCGTTCCGGCACGGCAGGCGTTGACGCTGAGTTTCGCGGAGCCGGGCTCGTTCCAGATCACGGTCATGGACCAGACCGGGCAGCACGATCGGGTCGAGATCAGCGTCCGCTAGAGGTGTCGCGAAACAGGCGCCCGCATTTATTCGGTTGACTGCGGCAGTCAATCTTTCCTAGACTCGGCGACGACGGACCGAGCGCTCGCGCCAGATCCGTCCGACGATAATTTTTCGCGCCGAGCCCATGACGTGCAGGCCTGCGCTGCATGCGTGCCGGCACGACACATGAAGGAGGAAGACAAATGCTGCACAAGCTACGGCAACGACTCGCCACATCCCTGTTCGCCTTTGGCGCACTGCTTGGCAGCGCCCAGGCAAGCATGTACAGCGACTTGGTGTTCTTCGGCGACAGCCTGTCCGATACGGGCAACGTCCTGTCGCTGACCACGGCGTTCTCACCGCCGCCGTTCCCGAGTTTCCCGGCCGCTCCGGGGCGCTTCTCCAACGGCCCGGTGTGGACGGAGCATCTGGCACAGGGCCTCGGCCTTGCCGGCAACGCCGCTCCGAGCAACCTCCTCTTCGCGGGAGCCCCCGGCGTGATACCGATTGGTGCCCAGGGCGGACAGAACTTTTCCTTCGGTGGTGCACGCACCGGACTCGACGGATCCGCCGGCCCGACCACCGGCCTCTCCGGCCAGTTGATCGCCTGGAACGGCAGCGTCTTCAATCCGGCGACGGGCCTGACACGCGCTGCCGATCCCGGCGCCCTGTACGTCGTCCTGGCCGGCGCCAACGACCTGCGCGACGCGCGGACCGCCAATCCGGGAGCGACTGCGGGCGATGCCGCGGCGCGCACGGCAGCGGCGCAGCTTACTGCCGGGAACGTCAGCAACGCGATCGGTCTGCTCGCGCAGGCTGGCGCGCGCCACTTCCTCGTCTCGAGCCTGCCCGACCTCGGGCTGACGCCCGAGGCGACGACTCTCGGCAACGTGGCTGCGTCGACCGACGTGACGCTGAAGTTCAACGCCGCGCTGGCGGCGGCGATGGCAGCTCTCGATGCCCTGTTCCTTGGGCAGGCGGGTATCGACCTCGACATCCGCGCCCTCGACTTCTTCGGTCTCAGCAACTCGATCCACCAGGATGCCGTCGGTACCGGCAGCGTATATGGGATCAGCAACGTTACGGCACCGTGCATCGCCCCGGTTGCGCCTGGCGCCTACTTCGTTCCCGGGTCGGTGGACCTCAACTGCGCCGTTTCCGCCTTCTCCGACGACTTGCACCCGTCGGCCGCGGTACATCGTCTTTTGGGACAACTGGCCGTGGCAACCGCCGTTCCCGAGCCGGGTTCTCTCGTCCTCGTGGCGCTGGCGCTGACCTTGCTCGTCGGTCGCGGTCGTCGTGCGCCGCTCGCCCGACTGCCGTCCGGCCGCTACTGAACAACCGCCCGGCGGATGGCCACCGCCGGTACGCCGGCACGAGACCTTGTGGCGCCGCCGCGAACGCGCACCGTCGACCGTCTTGAAGCCGCCGGTCCCGGGTGTGAAGCGCGGCAGCGTCAGTGATTCTTCGCCGCATGCGACTGGGGGGCGATCGACATGAGTTTCGATCCTGCGTCACGGGTACAGGACTATCTGGTTTTCGGCGAGTTTGGTGACGTCAATCCATCGATCACCGACTCGTCGACCTACACCTTCCTCAGCCCCGAGCGAATGGAGGAGCTTTTCGAGCACGAGATCGAGGGCTGCTTCCTCTACTCGCGCCATTTCAACCCGACCAACAAGTACCTGGCGAGTGCGCTGGAACGGATGGAGGACGGCGAAGCGGCGCAGGTCATGGCTTCCGGGATGGGTGCGATCAGCACGACCCTGATGACGCTGTGTGCCGCCGGTGACGAGATCGTCTGCGGCCGCAGCATTTACGGCGGCACCTATGCCCTGCTGAAGAACCTGCTGCCGCGTTTCGGCGTGAACACCCGCTTCGTCGATCTGTGCAACATGGACGCAGTGCGTGCAGCGATGACGCCACGGACCCGGGTCCTCTACTGCGAATCGCTCAGCAATCCGCTCCTGGAGGTCAGCGACCTGCCGCAGCTCGCCTCCATCGCGCACGCCGCCGGTGCCCGGCTGGTGGTTGACAATACCTTCACGCCAATGATCCTGTCGCCCTTGCGTCACGGCGCCGATGTCGTCGTCCACAGCCTGACCAAGTTCATCAACGGCACCAGTGACTGTGTCGCCGGCTGCGTCGTCTCTTCGCGCGAATTCATTGGCCAGCTCAACGACATCAACTCCGGACCGAGCATGCTCCTCGGTCCGGTGCTCGACAGCACGCGCGCGGCGAGCATCCTCAAGAATCTGCACAGCCTGCACATCCGGCTGCGCCAGCATGGCGGCAATGCGCTGCATCTGGCCAACCGCCTGGCTGCGCTCGGATACACCGTCCACTATCCGGGGCTTGGCACGCACCCACAGCACGAACTGCTGACGCGGCTGATGAATCCCGGTTACGGCTGGGGCGGGATGATGACCTTCGACGCCGGCAACCATGCGGCGGCGAATCGGCTGATGACACTCATGCAGCGCGAGAAGGTCGGGTATCTGGCGGTCAGCCTGGGCTACTTCAAGACGCTCTTCACGACCCCCGGGCATAGCACCTCGTCCGAGATCCCGCCTGCCGAGCGGGAAGCCGCCGGTCTGAGTGACGGGCTGATCCGTTTTTCGGTCGGCCTCGATGCGGACATCGGACAGACGACGGATCGCATCCTGAGCTGTCTCGGCGAAGCCGGCATCGCTCCCGGCAACCGTCGCAGCGCGTAACGGATCGCCGGTCGGTTCCCGATCCGGCTTCCTTCGTCGAGCCCATGTCCGTCACCTTTCCGGTCTTGCCGGAGGCTGAGCAGGTGGCGGGCGGTGGCATGCGTCCCGCCGGCTCCGGAAGGCTGTAGAATACGCCCCGGGCCTGTAGCTCAGTTGGTTAGAGCAGAGGACTCGGCAAGAGCAGCCGGTTGGCTGTTCGCGATGGGTTGCCCGCCGCCAGACGATCTGGTGACGGGTAGAACTGGTCAAATTCGGTGAAAGCTAAATCCCCCCGGACAGGCCGATACCGAGCCAAGCCCCGGCAACAAGGGGAAGGTGTAGAGACTAGACGGCCAGCCCGTAAAGGGAAGGTATAGTCCAGACCACGAACTCGCAAGAGGCGGCGAAAGCCGTGGTGGCAAGCATAATCCTTTGGTCCAGGGTTCAAGTCCCTGCGGGCCCACCAGACACGAAGCCCCCTCCGTTCTCGGTCGGGGTTTTTTGTCGCCATAACCGCATGTTTTCGCGACATTTTTTCCAGGATGCTTTGGCTCCTCACCACCCCATGGGCCGGTTTTGGCGCCAGAACCGGCCGAAATTCCTCTCTTTTGTCCATTTATGCTTCGGGTAGCCGAAGGATGGTGTCGTTGTTTTTATTGGGTTTTCTGACCACCAGCTGTTAAATTGCATCGCCAACCAAGCGAAAAAGCGAACTTGATCGGTGCTTTGGAGCGAAGTCGGTATTCGGGAGGGTTTGGGCGGGCTCAGGAGGACGCCAGCGGGGTGGTGGAGCCTGGCTCTTGGCGGCGTGTGCGGGTGTCCAGCGACAATGCCCACGCCGACGCCCACTTTCGCACCGCCGCATATCGCCCGGAATTTCGCGCTCGCGGCTTCGACATCCCTGGGCAGGTTCGCCTCTGGGCCAGCGACTTCGTCCGCTGGTGGCACCACCATAGTTGTGTTCGTCAAGTGGACGGCGGCCCAACTTCGTGCCTGCCAGTCGCTGCTGAAGACGGCTTGCCTGAACGGGATCGTACCGATGCCCTGACTGACCGAAAGCCTCGATGAGCGTAAGCGTCCGCCCGAGCCACCTGTAAAACCCCGGAGCGGTAGGGCAAGCTCCAGGTTTTCGACAGGAGGAAGCATCGATGGAGAAATCTGGGGAACTGGAAGCGCGGTGGCGAGGGCATGTGGATGCCTGGCGGGCGAGTGGCGGCAGCCAAAAGGCGTACTGTGAGCAGCACGGGCTGAGAAGCCATTCGCTCAGTTACTGGCACCTGCGCTTGGCGCAGGGGTCCGGGCCGAGCCGGACGGGAGGCTCGCTGACCCTGGTGCCTGCAGCCCGGGTTCGCGATGCCGCGGCCTCCCTGCCGAGTCTGTCGCTGCACAGCCCCCAGGGCTGGCGACTCGAATTTGCCGCCCTGCCACCTGCGGAGTGGCTGAACGCGTTGTGGAGATCGCGCACATGAGCGCGCCTCTGGGGGCCGCGCCGGAGCGCATCTGGCTGGCCGTCGAAGCGGTGGACATGCGCCTCGGCATTGAGGGCCTGTCGGCCCGCATCCAGGCCAGTCTCGGACGCTCCCCCTGTGATGGCCCCGCGTATGCACTCC
>DDUX01000110.1:0-22710 GCA_002345025.1 Candidatus Accumulibacter iunctus
CCGCAGGCGCGCGAGACCGACAGCGCGATCTCCTTGCGGTAGCGGTAGAGCAGGAAGCCGGCGACCACGCCACCGGCGGCGCCGACCGCGAGCAGGGCCAGCGGGTTGAGCAGCAGCGTGCGCGCCGCGACGACGCCGCCGGCGGTGGCGCCGCCGATCGCCGCCGCCTGTGCGGCCGGCCTGTTCATCACATGTCCAAGTGCTTCCATCGTTCCTCCGTTAATCACCGCATCTCTCCCTGTCAGCCGTTCGGTTCGTTCCCGCCAGCGTGCCCAGGATTCGCCGGCGCTTCCTTGATATCGTGCAACATCAGATGGATTCCCTTGCAGCCTTCGCAGCAGAAGCGCAGCTCTGCCGCCGCCGTCTGCAGCAGCAGTGGCTTCTTGCCGCAGTCGAGGCCGCACAGGTGGCAGCCGCCTTGCTCGTTCATCGCAGCAACTCGCCAGCCAGACGCTCGAAGGTCGCGGCATCGGCTTCGCCGAGAAGCTTGCCACGGATGCGGCCATCGACATCGACGAAATAGGTTGTCGGCAGGCCGACGACCCCGTAGCGACGCGAGATCGCCGCCTGCTCGTCCAGCAGCACCGGATAGCCGACGCCGATGCGGCGAATGAAGGCCTCGACCTCTTGCCGGCTCTGGCCGGCGTTGATCGCCAGAACGACAAGCCCCTGCTGGCGGTGACGCTGCCAGACGCCTTCGATCGCCTGCATTTCGTCGGCACAGAAGCGGCACCAGTCGGCCCAGAAACGGATGACCACCGGCCGGCCGCGCAATTCGCCGGGGAAAGCGAGAGGGCCGGCGTCGAGGGTCGGAGCGGCAAAGGCCGGCGCCACGTCACCGACGTTCAGCCGGACAGCGCTGCCCTCATCGCAGGCAGCCGCGACGAGGGCGAGCAGGGCGATCACTAGGCGGTTCCGGTGCAGGGCGTTCAAGTCGCGAGCAGCAGCAGGCGGGAGTTGATGACGATCAGCGACGCGACGACGGCGACGGCCAGGAACATGCCTGCCGAGAGCCCGGCCAGCCTGCCTGCCACGGCCGGAACGACGGACCGCAGACTGGGGACGCTGGCAAAGGCCTGCACCGCACCGACACCGAGGCCGGCGGCCGTACCGATGAACAGCGGGCCATAGAGTGCGTAGCCCTGGTAGCCGTATTCCGGCTTGAGGATGCAGAAAGGGCAGTGGTGGTGTGGGTGTTCGTACACGTAGAGCGAGATGAAGGCCAGTACAGCCGCCATGGTGACGGCAAACGCGAGTGCCGACAAGAGTGCGACGAGATAGCCGCCGCGCTGCCACCGGCGGTAGAGCAGGGCGCCGCCACCGGCGAGCGCCAGGCTGAGATAGAAGGCGAGCATCGTCGGCAGCGGCGGCGCCGCCGCCAGGTCGGCGGTGATTCCGGGTGCCGCGTCGGAGAACAGGCTGCCACAGCACGACGTGATGACGTCGGCCTTGAGCGCGAGAAAGTAGCGCCACTGGAGCAGCGCGGCGGCGAGCAGGACCGGCAGCAGGCAGAGCAGCAGCACGTACTTGATGCGCAGCAGCGGGTAGTCGGGAGCGCGCGTGTCGACGTGGTTGATCACCAGCCAGACGGCGGCGAGGAAGAAGACGAGGATCTGCGCCAGCAGCGCTGGGAAGCCGAAAGCATTCACCTGCAGCGTACCCACCGCGCACATCGCGCCGACGAACAGCGACGCCATTCGATCGGCATTGAAGACGAAGAGCAGGAGCGCGAGCAACTGCGTGGCAAAGACGAAGGCGAGCAGGGTCGACAGCAGGTAGGTGCGGCGTTCGCGCAGCAGTTGCCGTTCGCTGCCGCTGCCGAGGTCCCAGTGGCGGATGAGGTCGACGGCAAACGGGGCCGCAGCCAGGAGCAGCCCGATGCAGAGCAGCGACGAGAGCAACAGGGCGATGATCGCCGGCTGGAAGATCATTCGCCATCCCCGGCGTGCGCTGGCGCGGCGACGATGCGGCCGTCGCGCATGTCGATCACCCGGTCCACCAGCGACGAGTCGACGAGCAGCGGGTCGTGGCTGCTCAGCAGCACCGTGCGACCGGCGTCGGCGAGTTGTTCGATGATCGCCATGAACTCCCTCGCCAGCGCCGTGTCGAGGTTGGCCGTCGGCTCGTCGGCAATGATCACCGGCGGTTCGTTGATCAGCGCGCGGGCGATCGCCACGCGCTGCTGCTCACCGCCGGAGAGCAGCTCGACGCGCGTCGTCCGCCGGTGGGCCAGGCGCAGGCCGGCGAGCAGGTGCTCGGCGCGAGCCCGCAGTGCGTGCCGGTCGCCGCCCAGCGGGTAGGCCGGCAGCATGACGTTCTCGGTCGCCGAGAGGCCGCTGATCAGGTTGAACTGCTGAAAGACGAAGCCGAAGGTACGGCGCCGGATCTCCGTCAGGAAACGTTCGGGCAGGCCCGAGATGTCGCGCTCGTGCAGGCGGACGCGGCCGCTCGTCGGTCGCGCCAGGCAGCCGATGATCGACAGCAGGGTCGTCTTGCCGGAGCCACTCGGGCCGCGGAAGGCGGTCACGCGCTGCGCCGGCAGCTGCAGGTCGATGCCGTTGAGGGCGCGGAACTCGTTCTCGCGTCCGGCGTTGAAGGCTTTGTGAATCTGTTTCAGCTCGATCATTGTCGGTTCAGCCGCGCATGACCGCGTCCGGGTCGGTGATCGCGGCGCGCCAGATGGGCACCAGCGTCGCCGCTGCGTAGGGGAAGACCGTGAAGAAGAACAGTGTCGCCACCTGCAGGCCATCGATCACGGGGCTCAGCTCGAAGCGCGGATAGAGCACCGCCCAGCCCCTCAGCACGGGTGCAAAGAGCGACGCCGAGAAGTGGAAGACGTGCACATAGGCTCCGAGGTAGCCGATCAGAAAGGCGCTCAGAGACAGCAGGGCACCTTCCCAGAACTTCATCCGCAGCACATCGCCGGTCTCCCAGCCGACTGCCTTGAGGATGCCGATCTCGCGCCGCTCGTCCGCTGACAGGCCGGACGCCTTTTCCCAGGCGAGGATGGCGAAGGCGAGGATGGCAAGCACGGCGAGGGCGAGAACGATGCCCTCCCGCCAGTGGAAGATCGACTCGTAGGTGCGCAGGATCTCCTCGCGCAGGATCGGTCGCGAGTCGGGGAACTGCTGCGCCAGCTTGCTGGCGACGTTGCGCACCTCGAGCGGATTGGCGACCCGCAGCGCGATGTCGGTGAAATGGCCGGGCGGGATGTCGAAAAAGGCGCGAAAGTCGGTCTCGCTCAGCAGCACGAGGTCGGCGCTGACCAGTTCCGACTTCGCTGGCAGGACGTCGGCGATGCTGAAAGTGAACAGCTTTCCGGAATAGGCGCGAAAGGAAATGAGGTTGCCCGGCGCGACGCCGCGCGTGCGCGCGAGCCCGGCGCCGACGACCAGTGTCCCCGGCGTGATCAGCCGGTCTTCGGCGACCATGAAGGTGTAATTGGCGCGAACGACCGGATCGTAGTAGTAGCCCCAGAGACGCCCCTGCTTCTCCTGCACGCCGCGCAGGCGCCCGATCCGCTCCAGATATCCCGGAGGGATGAGGTCATGGCGGCCGGCGACCATGCGCTGCAGAACGACTTCCGGAGCGCCGGCGAGCAACTCGGCTGCCGCCTGTCGGAGAGCGTGCGTCAACAGCATCACCGAAGCGAGCAGGAAGACGATCAGTGCGTAAACCAGCAGCAGACCGAGATTCTTCGCCTTGCGCCGGGCGAGTGACGCAAGCGTGAAGTCAATCAGATACTTCTGTTGCTCGATCCAGACGTTCATGGCGGGCGGTCAGCAGGGCGGGCGGCAACAGCAGCGAGCCACTGGGAAAGTGTTCGAGCGCCAGCGGATGGTCTTGAAACGGCGAGTGCAGGTCGGCCTGCGACGGGTGGCGGGTGTAGCGGGCCTCGGTGAACAGGCAGAGGTCGGTGAGCTGCAGTTGCCTGACCAGCACCTGCATCTCGTACCCGGCAGCGGCACGCTGCTGACGCAGGCGCGCGGCGTCGGCGAAACTCGCCGCGAACAGGGCGCCGGCACAGCAGAGGACGCTCAGGGCCAGGTGGCTGGGACGCGTGGCAGGCATCGCGGTGGCTGCTGCGGCTCGCTTCGATCGGCGCCGTCAGCCGGCACCGTCAGCCGCTGGCGCCGGCTGAGGGCCGCCGCCGGTGCGGCGAGCCTTCGCTCAGACCCGGTTGGCGGCGCGCATCAGGGCGCCGCGCAGGGCGATCGTCAGGCTGCTGCCGATGCCGACGCGCTGGGCGATCGCTGGCAGGATGATCAATGACGCCAGGGCGAAGCCGGCGCCGAGAAGCAGTGACGCCAGTTCGCCTTCGCTCTCGTCGCCATGCTGATGATCGTTCTCCTGCATGCTCATCTCCCTCGCTGGTTCTGTACTTCGGCTAGAATGCCGGAAGCTTAGTGTTCTTCGCCACTCTCCGGGGTGCGACATGATGTCGCATCTCGCCTTCGCCGGTTTCACAGCGCATGCGCCTGCTCATCGCCCCCTTCCTTCTCCTCGTCGCCGGCCAGGTGTCGGCAGACTCGCTGCCGTCCGCCGCCAGGCAGCGGGAACTCGTCCATCTCGTCCGGCAGGACTGCGGCTCGTGTCACGGCATGACGCTGCAGGGTGGCCTGGGTCCGTCGCTGAAGCCCGAGGCCCTGCGCGAGAAGCCCGCGGACTCGCTCGTCGCGACGATATATGGCGGCCGCCCGGGAACGCCGATGCCGCCCTGGCACCGATTCCTCAGCGAAGCCGAGGCACGCTGGATCGTCGAGCAACTGCTGGCGGGCTTTCCGAAAGAGCAGTAGGGGCTCGCGGGGCGACATGAGCGGTCCGGCGCTGGCAGTCATGCGCCGCCGCCCCCGACCTCGCGGCTGATTGCGTTCATGTCACTGGCCCGCCTGGCAGCGAATGCGGGCGGGCGCAGTCGTCACGGCCTCGGCCGCGCTGCCGCCGCGTCCGCGCTGCTCCAGGGACCTGCCCGAGGGAGCCAGCGACGCCGGGCAGCCTGGCAGGCGTCGGCTTTTTTTACAGTTGATAGCGCCGTCGGCGCATGCCCGTCATCGCCCCCCCAAGAATTATTCATAAAAACAGTTTCTTGAGGGCCGCTATCTTTTCTGGCACGCATGTTGCTTATTCTCCGCTGCGCACCCAGGTGCGAGAAAACCTGGGGTCTTTTTACTATAAGGAGTATCAATCATGAACAAAACTGGCATCGCTCTTGCCATCGCCCTCGCCATGGGTGCGGGTGCGGCAAGCGCGGCGGTGGTCAATGGAGTCGCATTCGCTGGGGGTGCCTATTTCCAAGTCGGCGATGTCTATGAGGGAAGTCTCGGTTCCGACGGTACGGCGGCCATTCTGGCTCCGGGCGAGATCCTGGCTGGCGTTGGTCGTATCGACAATCTCAAGGATTCGCAGGGCAACGTCACTTGGTCGCGCGGGCAGAACGGCGTCTTCCTGAGCTACTGGTTCGACGGCTACAAGACGCAGGCGATCAATTCTGCTGTTCCGGCTACGCCGCCATTCAATGTCCTGTTCTCCGGTGGCTCGATCCACTTCTACACGTCGGCGACCGAGTTCATCCCGACCGGCAGCTTCGCAGCCGATAAAGCGACCATATCGGCCGGCAACCTCTGGGTGGACGCCACTGGCGCGACGACGCGCCTGTGCACCGCCGCCGACAATTGCGTCGATGGTGTCGGCACGCCGATCGCCCTCGATTCCTTCATCCTCAGCGGCAGCCTCGGCTCGATCGGCAGCGGCGCGGGTAACGGCCTGCTGAACTTCACCGGTGGTCCTGCGCAACTCTACCTCGATACCAACGCCTTCCCGGGTGGTAGCGATGCGGCTCTCGGCAGCAGCTTCAACAGCGGTTCGGCGACCGCAGGCTACGCCGCCAGCGGCAGCATCGACATCCGTGGTGTCGCGCTGCCCGAACCGGCGACGCTCAGCGTGATGGGCTTGGCGCTTCTCGGCATGGCCGGAATCCGTCGCCGCAAGGCAGCCTGAGCAACACTTGGGATGGCTGCCGGGTGTTGCCGGTAGCCCCTCTCCGCAAGCAACGAAGCCCGCCCGGTCGCAAGCCAAGCGGGCTTCGCGCCTTGGTCGGCAGTGCCGACCGGAGTGGTGATGGCTGATTTCCGCCCCGGCAGAGCGGCGTCGCCGGCGGTCCGCCACTTGTGCGGTTGGCAGCGCGCCGCCGCCGTGCCGCGCGGCAGGATGCCCGTGCCATGCGGCGGCCGCATCCGCTCTGCCCGAGTGCGTGCCAGCGAGACCGGGCGGCGCGGCGGGCGTCGGTTTTTTTTACAGTTGGTAGCGCCTTTGGCGCATGCCCGTCATCGCCTGCCGAAGGATTCCATGTTAAAACAGTTTGTTGACTGTTGTTCTCCGAGTCTGGAACGAATTTTGCTTTTGTTCGGATGCGCACCCGGGTGAGAGAAAACCTGGGGTCCTCTCACTATCAGGAGTGTCAAGGATGAACAAAACTGGCATTGCTCTAGCCCTCGCCCTCGCCATGAGTGCGGGTTCGGCAAGCGCGGCAGTGGTCAACGGGATCGCATTTGCTGGCGGTGCCTATTTCGAGGTCGGCGACGTCTATGAGGGCAGCCTCGCTTCGGATGGCAAGCTGGCGATCATGGCGCCGGGCCAGATTCTGGCCGGCGTTGGTCGTATCGACAACTTCAAGGATTCGCAGGGCAACGTCACTTGGTCGCGCGGGCAGAACGGCGTCTACCTGAGCTACTGGTTCGACGGCTACAAGGCACAGGCGATCAATTCAGCGACCCCGGCGACGCCGCCGTTCAATGTCCTGTTCTCCGGTGGCTCGATCCACTTCTACACGTCGGCGACCGAGTTCGTCCCGACCGGCAGCTTCGCAGCCGACAAAGCGACGATATCGGCTGGCAACCTTTGGGTGGACGCCACCGGTGCGACGACGCGCCTGTGCACCGCCGCCGACAATTGCGTCGATGGTGTCGGCACGCCGATCGCCCTCGATTCCTTCATCCTCAGCGGCAGCCTCGGCTCGATCGGCAGCGGCGCGGGTAACGGCCTGCTGAACTTCACCGGTGGTCCTGCGCAGCTCTACCTCGACACCAACGCCTTCCCGGGTGGCAGCGATGCGGCTCTCGGCAGCAGCTTCAACAGCGTTTCGGCAACCGCTGGCTACGCCGCCAGCGGCAGCATCGACATCCGTGGTGTCGCGCTGCCCGAGCCGGCGACGCTCAGCGTGATGGGCTTGGCGCTTCTCGGCATGGCCGGAATCCGTCGCCGCAAGGCAGCCTGAGCAGCACTTAATGTGAAAGTCGCGTCTGCGACTCGCGAATCTCCCTTCTCTCGTGCGCGGGAGAAGGGCAGGGGACGAGGGAAACGGTCATGACTTTCATCATCACGGGTGTGGCGAAAGTCATGACCGTTGGGATGGCTGCCGGGTGTTGCCGGTAGCCCCTCCCCAAGCAACGAAGCCCGCCCGGGCGCAAGCCGGGCGGGCTTCGTTGCTTGGTCGGCAGTGCCGATCCGAGCCGTGATGGCTGATCGCCGCCCCGGCGCGGTGGCGTCGTGGGCGGTTCGCCACTTTTGCTGCTGGCCGCGTTGCCTGTGTCGCTGACGTTCGTCACAGGCAGGCCGCCGCCGTCGCGCCGCAGGATGCCCGTGCCGGGAGGGGATCAGGCTGCAGCCGGCGGCGCCTGCAGCTTGCGCAGGTCGCCGGGGCGGTTGACCTCGACCGAGACGTGCGCCAGTTCTGCGTAGCGGGCCAGAACCTGGCGCACCGCAGCGGGGGTCAGCGACGGATCATCGCTCGCCAGACTGGCGATGACGGCAAACTTGTCGCGCCCGACGCGCCAGACGTGCAGGTCGTCGATTTGTGGTGGCGCTTGCCAGGCGGTGTCGCCGGTGAGCGCCTGTCGCACCTTGTCGACCAGGGGGTGGTCCATCTCGCGGTCGAGGAGCACGCGACCGGTGTCGCTGATCAGCCCGAATGCCCAGCGTGCGACGAGGAAGCTGCCGACGATCCCCATTGCCGGGTCGAGCCAGCCCCAGCCATAGACCATGCCGCCGAGCAACGCAACGATCGCCAGCACCGAGGTTGCGGCATCGGCGACGACGTGCAGGTAGGCGGCACGCAGATTGAGGTCGGTGCCGCCGGGGCTGCCGTGCTCCGGATGCGCAGGCGCCCGCTCGCTGTCGTGCGACTGGTGAGACGGGTGGTCGTGGCCGTGGGTGTCGTCGCCGGCGTGCGAGTGGCCGTGGTGGTGGCCGTGGTGGTGGCCGTGCCCTGTGTCATGCGCCGCGTGCAGGATCAGCGCGCAACCGATGTTTACCGCCAGTCCCAGCGTGGCAACGACGATCGCCTCGGCAAACTGGATCGGCTGCGGCGACAGCAGTCGTTCGACCGAACCGCTGAGCATCAGCAGCGCCACGCCGAGCAGGAAGATGGCGCTGGCGAAGCCGGCAAGGACCTCGATCTTCCAGGTGCCGAAAGCGAAACGCCGATCGTTGGCGTAACGTCGGGCGGCCGTGTAGGCGAGCGCCGAAAGGCCGATCGCCACGGCATGTGAACTCATGTGCCAGCCGTCGGCGAGCAGTGCCATCGAATTGAACCACCAGCCGGCGGCGATCTCGACGAACATCATCGCGGCGGTGATCAGCATCACCACGCGGGTGCCCTTTTCGGCCGCCCGGTTGCCTTCGTCGAAGACGTGCGTGTGGCTCCACGGGGAATTTCCGGTTGGCTGCATGGCGGGTCCTTCGGGGGTCAGAGGTACTTGCAGAGTTCCTTGAACTCGCGGATGGCGTCGTGCGGGCTGCGGGCTCCGTCGCCTGCGGCCTGATCGAGACAGTGGTCGATGTGGTCGTGCACCAGCGTCTTCTTGGCGCTGGCGATGGCACGTTCGACAGCCTGCAACTGCTGGGCGATCTCGAGGCAGCCACGGCTGTCCTCGAGCATGCCGATGATGCTGCGCAGGTGACCCTCGGCCCGTTTCAGGCGCTTGATGATCTCCGGATGCGATGCGTGCGTACCCATGACTGGATCCTATCCTCCTGGACAGGATAGGTCAAGGCAGTTTCAGCGTATCGGCCGCCACCAGCGGCGTCGTGCCCGGGCGCCTTCGCCGCCTGCCGCGACGCCGTCGTTGCCGTTACCAGCCTGCCGTGCGCGGAGGTTCGTCGACGCCGGTCGCCGGTTGGAGAGGGCAGGGTTTTTCGGCTACAATCGGGCTTTCCCGCTGCAGCCATCTCCATGATCAAATACGTTTTCGTTACCGGTGGCGTCGTTTCGTCCCTCGGCAAGGGGATTGCCGCCGCCTCGCTGGGCGCGATCCTCGAGTCGCGCGGAATCAGGGTCACCCATCTCAAGCTCGACCCCTACATCAACGTCGATCCCGGCACAATGAGCCCGTTTCAGCATGGCGAGGTCTTCGTCACCGAGGATGGCGCCGAGACCGACCTCGACCTCGGGCACTACGAGCGCTTCACCAATGCCCGCATGGAGCGGCGCAACAACTTCACCACCGGTCAGATCTACGATTCGGTGATCCGCAAGGAGCGGCGTGGCGAGTATCTCGGCAAGACGGTGCAGGTGATTCCGCACATCACCGACGAGATCAAGGCACACATCCGGCGCGGCGCCGAGGGTGCCGATCTGGCGATCGTCGAGGTCGGCGGGACGGTCGGCGACATCGAATCGCTTCCCTTCCTCGAGGCGATCCGGCAGATGGCGCTGCAGGAAGGCCGTACCAACGCGTGTTACATGCATCTGACGCTGGTGCCGTACATCGCCACTGCCGGCGAACTGAAGACCAAGCCGACGCAGCATTCGGTCAAGGAACTGCGCGAGATCGGCATCCAGCCGGACATCCTGCTCTGCCGTACCGACCGGCCGATTCCCGAGGATGACAAGCGCAAGATGGCGCTGTTCTGCAACGTGCAGCGCGAAGCGGTGATCGAGGCACGCGATGCCGATTCGATCTACAAGATTCCCGCCATGCTGCACGACCAGATGCTCGACGAGATCGTCTGCCACAAGCTCGGGATACTCGCCCGGGCGGCCGATCTGGGCGTCTGGAAGAACATCGTGCACGCGCTGGAGAACCCCGAGCGGGTGCTCGACGTCGCCTTCGTCGGCAAGTACGTCGACCTCACCGAGTCGTACAAGTCGCTGACCGAAGCGCTCGTGCATGCCGGCATCGCCACCCGCAGCAAGGTCCGCATCCGCTACATCGATTCCGAAGAGATCGAGCGCAATGGCTGCCAGGCACTGCAGGGAATGGACGCGATCCTGGTCCCCGGGGGCTTCGGCCGCCGCGGCACCGAGGGCAAGATCGCCGCCATTCGCCACGCCCGCGAGAACCTGATTCCCTTCCTCGGCATCTGCCTTGGCATGCAGCTGGCGGTCGTCGAGTTCGCCCGCAACGTCGCCGGCATGAGTGGCGCGCACAGCAGCGAGTTCGACCAGGATTCGCCCTACCCGGTGGTCGGCCTGATCACCGAGTGGCAGGACGCCTCGGGACGCGTCGAGACGCGTGACGAGAACTCCGATCTCGGCGGCACGATGCGGCTCGGCGGCCAGCTCTGCCGCCTTGCTGACGGGACGATGGCGCGCGCGATCTACGGTCGGGCGGAAATCCTCGAGCGGCACCGTCACCGTTACGAGGTCAACAACACGCTGCTCGGCGGGCTCGAACGATGCGGGCTGGTGGTTTCCGGACGGGCTCCGATCACCGACCTGTGCGAGATCGTCGAGCTGCCTAGGGAGGGAAGCAATGCCCATCCCTGGTTCCTCGGTTGTCAGTTCCACCCCGAGTTCACTTCATCGCCGCGCAAGGGTCACCCGCTGTTCACCTCGTTCGTACAGGCAGCGGCAGATCGCCGGGGCGCGGAATGAGGCTTTGCGACTTCGAAGTGGGACTCGATCGGCCGCTGTTCCTGATCGCCGGGCCGTGCACCGCCGAGTCGCTCGATCTCTGCCTCGAGGTCGCCGGGCAGATGAAGGAGATCTGTGCCCGCTTGGGCCTGCCGTACCTCTTCAAGGCTTCCTATGACAAGGCCAACCGCAGTTCGGGGCGGTCGCCGCGGGGGCCGGGAATCGACGAAGGCCTGTACATCCTCGCCGAGGTGCGGCGGCAGATCGCTGTTCCGGTGCTCACCGATGTCCATCGCGAGCAGGACATTGCTGCCGTCGCGGCGGTCGTCGATGTGCTGCAGACGCCGGCCTTCCTCTGTCGGCAGACCGACTTCATCGAGGCCGTCGCCGCCTCGGGAAAGCCGGTCAACATCAAGAAGGGGCAGTTCCTGGCGCCTGCCGACATGCGCAACGTCGTCGACAAGGCGCGCAGCGCTGCCGCCGGTGCCGACGCCATCATGGTCTGCGAGCGCGGGGTTTCCTTTGGGTACAACAATCTCGTTGCCGACATGCGCAGTCTGGCGATCATGCGCGAGACCGGCTGCCCGGTGGTCTTCGACGCGACCCATTCGGTGCAGCTGCCGGGCGGGCAGGGAACGGTTTCCGGCGGCCAGCGCGAGTTCATTCCGGTCCTGGCGCGAGCGGCGGTCGCCGCAGGAGTCGCCGGCCTGTTCATGGAAACCCATCCGCGTCCGGAGCTGGCTCTGTCAGACGGCCCGAACAGCTGGCCGCTGGCGTGCATGGCCAGCCTGCTGACGACCCTGGTCGCCATCGACCGCACGGTCAAGGCGGCCGGTCTGGCGGAGATGGGCCTGTGAAGGCCTATGTGCTGATCGAGCGCAGGGTTTCCGACGCGCAGGTCGATGCGATCGACAGGGAGCTGGCAGCGGCGGCGATCACCCGCCACGGCGGCCGCTACCTGGCACGGGGCGGTCGCATCGAGGTGCTCGAGGGGGACTGGAAGGCGCCTGAGTGCCTGCTGATCGTCGAGTTCGACTCGCTCGAGCAGGCGCAGAGGTTTTATGATTCGCCCGAGTACCAGCAAGCGCGCGCCGCACGCGGCGCTGCGGCCGCAGTGAACATGCTGGCCGTCGAGGGATTGCCGCTTTGATTATGTTGAGACCTACAAAGGAAAGACCATGAGCTCAGTCGTTGATGTCGTCGCCCGCGAAGTGCTGGATTCGCGTGGCAACCCAACCGTCGAATGCGACGTCCTCCTCGAGTCGGGGGTGATGGGCCGGGCCGCGGTCCCTTCGGGCGCGTCGACCGGGTCGCGCGAGGCGATCGAGTTGCGTGACGGTGACGCCGCCCGCTATCTCGGCAAGGGCGTCCTGCAGGCGGTCGAGAACGTCAACACCGAGATTTCCGAGGCGATCGTCGGTCTCGACGCCCAGGAACAGGCGTTCATCGACCAGACGCTGATTCACCTCGATGGCACCGAAAACAAGGCGCGCCTCGGGGCGAACGCGATGCTCGCGGTTTCGATGGCGGTTGCCAAGGCGGCGGCCGAGGAGTCCGGTCTGCCGCTTTACCGTTACTTTGGCGGCTCGGGGCCGATGCAGATGCCGGTGCCGATGATGAACATCATCAACGGCGGTGAACACGCCAACAACAGCCTCGATTTCCAGGAGTTCATGATTCTCCCGGTCAGCCAGGGGTCGTTCCGTGAAGCGCTGCGCTGCGGTGCCGAGGTCTTCCACGCACTGAAGAAGCTGTTGCACAAGAAGGGCTTCTCGACCGCCGTCGGCGACGAGGGCGGCTTCGCTCCCAACCTCGGCAATCATGCCGAGGCGCTGCAACTGATCATGCAGGCGATCGAGAATGCCGGCTACGGTCCTGGCGACGACGTGCTGATCGGCCTCGACTGCGCCGCCTCGGAACTGTACCGGGACGGGCGCTATCATCTCGCCGGTGAGCACCTGCAGCTGAGCCCGCACGAACTGGTCGATTACCTCGCCAATCTGGCCGATCGTTTCCCGATCGTCTCGATCGAGGACGGCATGGCCGAGGGCGACTGGGATGGCTGGAAGCTGCTCACCAGCCGCCTCGGCAAGGGAGTGCAGATTGTCGGCGATGACGTCTTCGTCACCAACACGCGCATCTTCAAGGAAGGAATCAGGCAGGGAATCGGCAACTCGATCCTGATCAAGATCAACCAGATCGGCACGCTTTCCGAGACCTTTGCCGCGATCGAAATGGCAAAGCGGGCGGCCTACACGGCAGTCATCTCACACCGCTCGGGGGAAACCGAGGACAGCACGATCGCCGACATCGCCGTCGGCATGAATGCGCTGCAGATCAAGACCGGGTCGCTGTCACGTTCCGATCGCATCGCCAAATACAACCAGTTGCTGCGCATCGAGGAGGATCTCGGCGATACCGCGGGCTATCCGGGTCGCGACGCCTTCTACAACCTCCGCCTCTCCTGACCGACCAGCGGCTGCCTGAAAGTGCGTTGGCTGGCGATCGCCCTGCTGGTGGTCATCGTCCTCTTGCAGCACCCGCTATGGCTGGGCAAGGGGGGCTGGTTGCGGGTCTGGGAAGTCGACCGGCAACTGGCTGAGCAGAAGGAGACCAACGAGGTCCTCGAGTTGCGCAATGCCGGGCTCGATGCCGAGGTGCGAGACCTCAAGCAGGGCTATGACGCGATCGAGGAGCGTGCCCGCTTCGAGCTCGGGATGGTCAAGCAGGGCGAGGTCTTCTTGCAGGTTCCGGAAAGGCCGGCCGCAGACCGGGCGGCGGCGCCGACGCCGGAGAAGGGGTCAGCAACCGCTGCCGCCAAGGCAGCCCCGGCGGCACCTGCCAAGACCGTACCCGCGAGGCAGGCAGCAGCAGCGACGCCGCCGGCAAGGGCTGCCCAGCAGCCGTAGCTGCCCGCTCGCAGCGGCGGGCGCCGGCCGGCAAGCGGGAGCGGCGGGGGCTACTCGAGCAGCTCGATCTGCCCCGAAACGGTCGTGCTGACCAGGCTCTCGCCGGCCTCCATCGGCATTGGCGGCGCTGCGTCGGCAGCCATCGCCGGCGACCGCATGATCGGCATCACGGGCGGCCGGCCGCTGCTGCTGACCGTCAGGTGCCGGATCCGGAAGGATTTTCCGAGCGCGTCGGCGATCACCCGGGCGCGCTCGCGGAACGCGGCGAGAGCGTCGAGCGTCGCTTCGGTCTCCGCCTTGCGGCGCGTTTCGGCTGCTGGCAGCATGCTCAGGCTGGCGACTCCGAGCGTGGCCTGCAGCTTGCCGAGAAGTTCCGAGAGTGCCGCCGTGTCGGTGGACTCGAGGGTCAGATCGGAGCGCATTCTCCACCCCTCGATGCGGTTGCCCTTGCCGTAGACCGGATGCGTGTGCGTTGCACCACTCTGCACGCGGACGTTGCCATAGGACCGGGCCATCTTCAGGCCGTCGGCGATCAGGCTGTTGACGCGCTTGCCGGGTTCGCCGGGTGTCGCGCCGGTGGCTTCGGCGAAAACCGTCGCGCGCGCGAGGTCGTTGGCTGCCGGTCGGCCGGCTTCGGCGGCAAGGTCGATGGTCGTCGCGCGCTCGGTCGTTGCCGCCAGCGCCGGCGGAGCAAGCAGCAGGGCGAGCAGGGGCAGGGCGTTGCGCAGGGCTACGGGTACGTTCATTTTCTCTCCGGGTCAGGGGACAGGCATGGATGATGGGGTCCTCGCAGCCGCCTCGCAGCCGCTGCGCTCCTGCGCGGGCGATCCGTCGGCTGCTGGATGGCGACATTCTAGCCGCATTGCCGCGTCTCTTTCCGGTAGTCAGATCCGGGAAGCTTGGTTAGAATCTGCTCCGCCCGCGCGCTTTTGTGCGCTCGGTTGGGGTCTTTGAGGGTTTAGCATGCTGAAAGCAGGACAGGCGGCGCCGATGTTCGTCCTCCCCGATGCGGACATGGAACTCATCGATATTGCCCACTTTCAGGGCAGGAACAGTCTCATCCTCTTCTTCTACCCAAGAGATGGTGCACCGTGCTGTACCTTGCAGGCAACCGATTTCTCGGATCACGAGGATGAATTTGCGCGGCTGGACTGTCAGATTTTCGGCATCAGTCGCGACGACTGTCTCAAGCATGCCGAGTTTCGCGACGAGCACGGCATTTCGGTGCGACTTCTGTCGGATGAAGAAGGTGTGGCGTGCAGGCAGTACGGTGTGTGGCAGGCGAGAGAGGTGAACGGTGTCAGGAAGTACGGCATCGTCCGCTCGACTTTTGTCATCGACAAACAAGGCGTCCTCCGACTCGCTCTCTACGGAGTGAACGCCAAGGGCCACGCGCTCGAAATGCTGCGCGTGGTCAAGGAACTCAATTCATGAACATGCAAGTTGCCAAGAATACCGTCGTTACTCTCGACTACAGCGTCACCGACTGTGACGGCGAACTGGTCGATGCCGGCCAGGAACCGCTGGTCTATCTGCACGGAGGTTACGACGACATCTTTCCGATGATCGAGGAGGCCGTGCAGGGCAAGCGTGTCGGCGAGTCGGTGGTGGTCAGGATGCAGCCGGACGATGCCTTCGGCGAGTACGATGCGACGCTCGTCCAGCTCGAGCCGCGCAGCCAGTTTCCCGACGAGTTGCAGGTGGGAATGCAGTTCGAGGGGATGCCCGAGGGCGGCGACGAGGACGACGAGGAAGATGTCCTGATCTACCGCGTGACCGAGATTGCTGACGACAAGGTGGTCCTCGATGGCAACCACCCGCTGGCCGGGATGGCGCTGGTATTCACCTGTACCGTGACCGACGTCCGGCCAGCCACTGCCGATGAAATCAGGCATGGTCATACGCACGACGAAGACTTCGACGATGAGGACTGATCGCCGTGCGGCAGCGGCTGGCGGTACCGTGCCGCTCTTCAGTGCCGGCGGAACCCGTCTGCCCTGACCGGCAGCCGCGCTCGCCAGCGGTCGTGTTGCGCGCGACGGCGGCCGGGTGAACGCCGGCAGCAGCAGCGTTCTGCTGCCGCAGCCGCTGCTGCGCGGCAGGCGCCGGCCGCGGGTGGCGCTCGTTGGCCGCCCGCGTACCGGCAGGAGCAGCCTGTTTCTGGCTGCCTCGAGTGCCGCGCCGCAACACCGGCGGCTGCTGCGCGAAGGCGACTCCTACGACGAGTGCGTGGTCGATATCGGACTCGAGCAGATCTCGCTGGTCGACCTGCCGGCGGTGGACTCGCTGCACTCGCCAGGTGCCCGCGATGTCGTGGTGCTGAAGTACCTGCTCTGGGGCGACCGTTGGCCACCGGTGGCGCTGCACGAGGATCAACTGCCGGAGGTCTCGTTCGACGCGCCCGATGTCCTCGTCCAGGTCGTCGACGCGACGGCGCTGCAGCGCGACCTCGAGCTCAGCCTCGAACTGTGTCTCCTCGGCAAGCCGCTGCTGATCGCACTCAACCGTGTCGACGAGGCACGGCGCAAAGGGGTGTACGTCAATAGCCGTGCACTGGCGGAGCATCTCGGCGTGCCGGTGCTGCCGACCGTGGCGCACATGGGGATTGGCGTCAGTGATCTCTTTGCCGCGGCACTGGAAGTCGCGCGCGCGCAGCAGCTGCCGCGCATCCAGACGCCGAGCCCGCACATCAGCACTGCCCTCGAGCCGCTGCAGGCGCTGCTCGCGCAGCCGGCGGTGGCGCAAGCCTTCCACGTTCCGCTGCCCTTCCTGCGCATCCAGCTGGCGGAGAACAACGATTACTTCCTGCAGGAGCTGGCCTGCCACCTGCCGCAGCTCCTGCCGCAGGTGCTGGCGGCGCGCGATGCCGCCGCGCGGCTGTTGCCGCGACCGCTGTCCGACGAGGTGCACGCCGACCGCCACCACCAGGCGGCGCTTCTCTTCGAAAACGTCAGCCGCTTCGGCGGTGCCGCCGGTGCCGGTCGCTGGCAGCGCCTGCTCGATGGCTTGTTCCTGCATCCCCGCTGGGGCCTGCTTGGCAGCACGGTGGTGTTCGCGCTGGTGTTGCTGGTGGTGTTCAAGGTCAGCACGACGCTCGACGCGTGGACCGCCGCACCGCTCGTCGAGTGGGCGCAGGAGTGGCAGCCCGGGTCCACCGTCGGCGTCGTCGGGCGGGCTGTCGTCGACGGCCTGATCGGTCTCGTCGCGATCGTCGTCCCCTACATGCTGCCGCTGGTGCTGCTGCTGGTCGCGCTCGAAGAGTCGGGGATCATGCACCGCGTCGCCTTCGTCGTCGATCGCGGCTTTCACCGTATCGGACTGCACGGCGGGGTCGCCGCCCCCTTCCTCATCGGGCTCGGCTGCAACGTGCCGGCCATCTCGATGGTCGCGGCGACCAGCAGCGGCAAGGACCGGCTCGTCGCCACGCTGCTGCTGGCTTTCGTTCCCTGTTCGGCGCGCTCGGCGATCATCCTCGCGATGGGCGGCAAGTACCTCGGCGGGCTGGGAGTGTTCGCCATCTTCGCCCTCACCTTCGTCGTCCTGACCTTGCTCGGGAGCCTGCTGGCGCGGCGCTACGCCAACGTTGCCGTCGGGCTGATCCAGGAGATTCCGCCCTACGCGCTGCCCCGCTGGCGGCCGTTGCTGGCGAGGACGTGGGAGCGAAGCAGCGATATCGTGACCATCGTCACGCCGCTGCTGGTGGCGGGCAGCATCGTTCTCGCTCTGCTTGGCCATTTTGGCGCCGACGAGTGGATCAACCTGCTGCTGTCGCCGGTCACTCACTGGTGGCTCGGCTTGCCGGTGCTGCTTGGCGTGCCGATCCTGTTCGGCGTCCTGCGCAAGGAACTGTCGCTGCTGATGGTCTATCAGGCGCTGGGCACGATCGAGATCGTGCCGCTGCTCGACCGGGTGCAGATCGCTACCTTTCTCGTCTTCATCACCTTCTATATTCCCTGCGTATCGACCTTCGCCCTCATGCTGCGGACGATTGGCGCCCGGCAGGCCTGCTTCTCGGTCGGGCTGTCGGTGGCCGTGGCGTTGCTGATCGGCGGTGGCGTTCGGCTGTCGCTCGAGTCCTGGCGGCTGCTCTTCGGCTGATCTCGCGGGCGCCGGTTCAGCGCAGCAGCTTGCCGCTGCGGTTGAGAATGGTGATGTCCACGAAGCGCGAGCCGGCGTGACGCCTGGGCGAGAAACTGATGAAGACGCCGCCGGCGTCGTAGTTCGCGAGCGCTTCGAGCGTGTCGCGCAGCTTTCGTCGCGTCGGTTCCGGGCCTGCGCGGCGCAGCGCTTCGACCAGCACCTTGGCACCGAGGTAGCCCTCGACGAAGGTGTGATTGAGCGTCACGTCCTTGGGTTTGAACTTCCTGAAATTGTTCTGTATCTCCCGGATCAGCGGGACCGTGTGGCTGTTCGGATCGGGAACGACCTGCGTCAGCGCCAGTCCTTCGGCCTTGTTGGCGCCGATCTTCTGCACCACCTGCCCGGCGTCGGTGACCGACAGGGCGACATACTGCGCCAGGTTGCCGGCGGCGCGTGACTGCAGCAGGAACTCGGCGCTGGCAGCCGTGTTGGCGATCAAGATAACGGCCTGCGGCTGTGCAGCAGCGATGGTCTGCACCGCGGCGCCGACGTTGGTCGTGTTCTTCTCGTATGCTCCCTTGGCCACCAGCGTGCCGCCTGCCTTCTGGATCGACTGCTCGGCACTCGCCAGGGCGCCCTTGCCGAAGGCGTCGTCCTGGTAGAGGACGGCAAAACGGGTGTAACCTGTGGTCACGTACTGGTCGGTGATCTTGTCGATTTCCTCGGCATAGCTGGCGCGCGTCAGGAACAGAAAGGCGTCGTTGCGGCGAACCAGGGTCTCCGCGCCCGAGCGAACGGCGAGCAGCGGAACACCGGCCTCGGCGAGCACCTTGTGGTCGAGCATCGCCTCGACGTTGCCGGTGCCAACGAAGCCGATGAAGGCCAGCGGCTGCTCGTGCCGGAGCATCTCGCGTGCCAGACGGACCGTCTCGTCGGTCTTGTAGCCGTCGTCAGCCGACGCCAGCCGAATCCTCTGGCCGTGAATCCCGCCCTCGGCGTTGACGGCGTCGAACTGGAGCTGCACGCCCGCCCGCATGTGGGTTCCGGTAGGTGCCAGGGGGCCGCTGAAGGCGGCAACCTGGCCAATGACGATGTCGGCGCTGGCGGCTGCAGTCAGAACGGTGAGCAGCGAAGCCAGCGCAGAGCGCAGCCAGACGGACAGTCTCATGATCCTTCCCTCCCGAGGCGACAGGAAACCGCGGCGAGCAAGCTGTCATGACCGGCTGACGCCCGGGGCGTGCACGGCCCGACCGCTTGCGACCACCCACCATCGCAACCGGCAAGCAGGCAGAGAGGGGCCGCTCGCCATGCCGATGCGGACGATTCGCCGGGCTAGTCTAGGCCCTGCGCCGGCTGCTGTCGACAGCCTTGTGCATGCTCAGGGGAGACGACGCGGATGCGGGTGAATCTCGAAGCGGAACAGTTGCGGTCCCTCGTCGTCGATGATGATCTTCACCCAACCCATGAACGGGTAGCCGAAAGTCTCCAGGCGGGTGAAGTTGGTGATCGGCCGCTTCGTCGCCGGATGGCGCAGCGGCTGGTCGATGCGCTGCCAGTGCGAGTCGCCGTGTATCAGCAGGACCCGTCCGGGAAAGGCGACGGTTTCATCGCTCAGGGTACGCAGCAGTTCCCGATAACCGGCGTGCGGCAGGCCGGCGGCGTGGTGACGGAAGGCCGGATTGCCCTGCATGATGATGACCAGGCCGGCGAGCTGCTCGCGCCGCGCGACGGCAAAAGCCTGTCGCAGCCAGTCGATGACGGCTGCGTTGCGGCTGACGAACTCGTCGCGCGGTTCCTTCCCGAGACCGAAGTTGTTGTTCGGTCCGGGAACGTTGAGCGAGACGAAGAGTACCGGGCCGAGCCGCCAGCGCAGATGCTCGGGGTAGTCTCCGGGCTGCCGCTCGAGCGGCAGCGTCGATTGGCCAAGCGAACGCGGTGCGGCAAAGAACAACTGTCGCAGCTTCTGCAGACGCTCGAGCGGATCGAACTCGCCAGCCGGGAGATGGCGGCAGTCGGTCCATTCGTTGTCACCGGGAACGTAGATCAGCGGCACCGGCGAGGCGTCGAGGAGATCGCGGCGGGCCTCGAACAGCCCGTCGCTGCAGACCGATCGGCTGTCCTTGAAGTCGCCGGCATGCACGACGAAGGCCGCATGTTCGGCAGCGATGTCGTCGAGCATTCGCGGCAGTTCGCGCAGCTCGTGGCTGCTGTAGGGCGTGTCGCCGATCGCCGCGAAGCGCCAGGTTTCGGCCTGCAGCGCGCCGGCCAGCAGCAGGCCGCCGACGGCGGCAAGCAATCCCGCACCTGCCCTTGTTCGCGTCACTGGATCAGGGCTCTCAGTTCGTAGAGGGCGTCGAGCGCCTCGCGTGGCGTCAGGCGGTCGGGATCGATCGCGCGCAGCCGGTCGATCGCCGGATGGGTGGCTGGTTCGCATGCTTCGGCGGCAGTCGACAGCGCGCTGGCAAAGAGATCCGGCTGCAGCGGGTTGATCGACGCACGCTGCTCGAACTCCCGCAACTGTCGCCGCGCCGCCTTCAGCACCGCCGCCGGAATGCCGGCCAGCGCTGCCACCTGGATGCCGTAGCTCTGGTTCGCCGGTCCATCCTCGACGGCATGCAGGAAGACGATGCGCTGGCCATGCTCGATCGCGTCCAGGTGCACGTTCGCCAGTTCGGCGTACTCGTTGGCGAGCAGCGTCAGCTCGAAGTAGTGCGTGGCGAACAGCGTCAGGCAGCGATTCTTCTCGATGAGCTGACGGCAGATGGCGAAAGCCAGCGCCATCCCGTCGAAGGTCGACGTGCCGCGTCCGACCTCGTCCATCAGGACCAGGCTCCGCTCGCTGGCGTGGTGCAGGATGGCGGCGGATTCGGTCATCTCGACCATGAAGGTCGAACGTCCGCCTGCCAGATCGTCGGCGGCGCCGATGCGGGTGAAGATCTGGTCGAGCGGGCCGAGAACGGCACGGCTTGCCGGCACATAGCTGCCGACGTGGGCGAGGAGGGCGATCAGCGCGGTCTGCCGCATGTAGGTCGACTTGCCGCCCATGTTCGGGCCGGTGATCAGCAGCAGTCGCCGCTGGTCGCTGAGGCGGGTCGCGTTGGCGATGAAGGTCTCGCTGCCGGCGAGTTGGTCCTCGACCACCGGGTGGCGGCCACCCTCGATCAGCAGTCCCGGTTCGTTGGTGAACAGCGGCCGGCAGTAGTTGCGCCGTTGCGCGGTGTCGGCAAGGCTCGCCAGCAGATCGATGCTGGCGACCGCCTGCGCGACCCGCTGCAGATCCGGCAGCTCGGACTGCAGGCCTGCCAGAACGCCATCGTAGAGCAGCCGCTCACGTGCCAGCGCCCGATCCTGCGCCGACAGAGCCTTGTCCTCGAAGGACTTCAGCTCCGGTGTCAGATAGCGCTCGGCGTTCTTCAGCGTCTGCCGCCGGCGGTAATCGTCGGGCACGCGGCTGGCGTTGGCGTTGCTGACCTCGATGTAGAAACCGTGCACCCGGTTGTATTCGACCTTCAGGTTGGCGATACCCGTCCGCTCGCGCTCGCGCGCCTCGAGTTCGACGAGAAACGCGCCGCAGTTGTCGTTCAGCGCCCGCAGTTCGTCGAGTTCGGCGTCGAAGCCGCTGGCGATGATGCCGCCGTCGCGGATCAGCGCCGCCGGCTCGGGCTGGAGCGAACGCTGCAGCAGGTCGAGGGCGCCAGCCGGAGTTGCCAGCTGCGCCTGCAGTTCAGCCAGCAGAGGCGCAGCGCTGATCGTTTGCAGGGGTGCCCGCAGTTCGCCCAGTCGCTGCAGGCTGTCGCGCAGGCTCGACAGGTCGCGCGGGCGGGCACTGTAGAGTCCGATGCGGCCAGCGATCCGCTCGATGTCGGCGAAACCGCGCAGCGCCTGCCGCAGCGCGCGCAGGCTGTGGCCTTCGTCGTCGAGCAGCATGGCGATCGCCGCATGCCGCGCAGCCGGGATCGCCGGCTCGCGCCAGGGGTGATGCAGCGCGTGCCGCAGCAGCCGCGAGCCCATCGCACAGACGCAGGTGTCGAGCAGGCTGTAGAGCGTCGGCGCCGGCTGGCCGCGCAGGGTTTCGGTGAGTTCGAGGTTGCGCCGCGTCGCCGTGTCGAGTCCGAGGAAGGTGGCATCACGTTCGACGACCAGTGCGCGCAGGTGCGGCAGGGCGCGCGTCTGCGTTGCCCGCGCGTAGCGCAGCAGCGCGCCGGCAGCGGCGATCGCCGGTCGCAGGCCATCGGCAGCAAAGCCGGCGAGCGAACTGGTGCCGAAGTGCGCGCACAGTTCGCGGCCGCCGGCCTCGACGTCGAAATGCCAGTCGGGCTGCCGGGTCAGCGCAGCGTCCGCGGTGAAACCCGGCGCCAGCGTCTCGGCGACGACGATCTCGGCCGGTCGGATGCGTTCGAGGGTGGCAGCGACCCTGCCTGGAGCGACTTCGCAGACGCGGAACTCGCCGCTCGCCAGGTTGATCCAGGCCAGTCCCGCGAGCTGGCGGGTGAAGTGGATCGCCAGCAGCAGCGTGTCGCGCTTCTCGTCGAGCAGCGCCGCGTCGGTCAGCGTCCCCGGGGTGACGATTCGCGACACGGCACGTTCGACCGGCCCCTTGCTGGTCGCCGGGTCGCCGACCTGCTCGCAGATGACCACCGATTCGCCGAGCTTCACCAGCTTCGCCAGGTATTGCTCGAGCGCGTGGTAAGGCACGCCGGCCATCCTGATCGGCTGTCCGGCGGACTGTCCGCGCGTCGTCAGGGTGATGTCGAGCAGGCGCGCGGCCTTTTCGGCGTCCTCGTAGAACAGCTCGTAGAAGTCGCCCATGCGGTAGAACAACAGGAGACCGGGATGCTCCGCTTTCAGCCGCAGGTACTGCTGCATCAT
>DDUX01000110.1:23066-47004 GCA_002345025.1 Candidatus Accumulibacter iunctus
AGGCTGGAGCGGATCGGCAAGAGGCATCGGCAGCAGATTGCAACGGGCTCTGCAGTATGGGTTCTTGCGGGGCATCCCGAGGAATCCATGCTGCGGATCCCTCACCGGCTTCGATGCGCGTGCAATCAAGCAGCTGCAGCCAGGGCAGCATCTTACCAGTGCGCAGACTCCCGGAATGCCCATGGCGGGGCAGTCGGGCAGGAAGTCCTGAACCTGGCGGCAGCGGAGCCCGCTCGACCGGCCGCCGCCGACCGCTTCCAGGCCGTGGTTGAAGCGGCACCCCAGCGCCGGGCGCTGGCCTCTGGCGGACGCCGGTGGCGCGCGGCAGCCGCCCTTACTGCTTCCTCGCCGGTGGTCTGGCCGAGCACATTCGTCCTGGCATCACCAGGCTTGACTGGTAGGCCGAGATCGCCAGCAGTTGCTCATCGTCGTACCGGCTGATGACGCTGAGCATCTCCGGGTTGACGTTCGGGCGCTTGCCGTCGCGGATGTCGGTCATCTGGCGCAGCAGGTAGGCATGGTGCTGCCCGGCGATCACCGGATGGAACTTGTATCTGGCGCCTTCACCGCGCGGCCCGTGGCACGCACTGCACTCCCTTTCGTAAAGCGCCTTGCCCTTCGCCAGTTGCTGCGCTGCGTCCGGGGCATCGTACTGCCCATGCTCGCGGGGGATGCAGAGCCCTTCGAGATAGGCGGCGAGATCGGCCAGATCCTGCGGATCGGCCAGTACCGCAGCGAACGGGTACATCGTTGCGTTGTGCCGCGCACCGCTGCGGATGTCGGCCATCTGCTTGATCAGTACCGTGCTGTGCTGGCCTGCGAGTTGCGGAACGCTGCCGTCGGAACTCCCGCCTGCTGACGACAGGTGGCAACTGCGGCACAGCGCATAGAGCCTCTCGCCGCGCTTGCGGTCGCCCTTGCGTTCGAGCGCTTCGTTCGTCTCACCCGGTAGCGCCAGCCATGGGTAATCCTTGACCGCGACGCCCTCAGGCCTGACTGGCGACGGCTCGGCAGCCGCGAGCGCTGCGGCCTGCAGCGCCAGAGAAAGCGCCAGAAGCAGTTTCTTCATTGCCGACTCCCTGGTGTTCGAGACTTTGCCGCTTGCCATCGGGCGGGCAGCACACCTGCTGGTCGCCGTCAGGACTCGCCGCAGTGGCTCGCCCGTTTCTGGCTGAATGGCAGCCCCACACGACACGTCATGTTGCCATAGCGGGGCTGCTCTTGCACTTGGAGATGGGCCTGGCAATCGTACCTGTTGCCTTGCGGTGCCTGGAACCGTGTCGGCACTTCATGCGGCAACAAAACGGTAACCTACGCCCGCTTCCGTAATGATGTGTCTCGGCTGCGACGGATCATCTTCGATCTTCTTGCGTAGCAGCCCCATATAGACCCGGATGTAATGGCTGTCGTCGGCATGCGATGGCCCCCACACCGTCTTGAGCAGTTGGCGGTGGGTCAGCACACTGTCCGGATGGGTGATCAGGACGGCCAGCAGCCGATACTCGATAGGCGTCAGGTGCAGGGGCTCTCCTGCTCGCTCGACCAGTCGTTTGCCGAGATCGACGCGCATCTTGCCGAATTCAAAGACCGTAGAGCCGTTGCCGGTGGCACTGGACCGGCGTCGCAACTGGGCACGAACGCGAGCCAGCAGCTCTGCTGCCCCGAATGGTTTCGTCAGATAGTCGTCGGCGCCCGAGTCCAGAGCGCCCACCTTGTCGGCTTCGGTCGTCCGAGCCGACAGCACGATGATGGGGAGATCGGACCAGGTGCGCAGATCACGGATGAAGTCGACGCCGTTACCGTCGGGCAGGCCCAAATCGAGCACCACCAGGTCCGGCCTGCGGGTGCCGGCTTCGATCAGGCCGCGTTTCAGGGTGTCGGCCTCGAATACCAGAAACCCCTCGCTTTCCAGCGCCAGTTTGACGAAGCGGCGGATGTTGGCTTCATCTTCGACGACGACAATGGTAGCCAGCGGCCCTGTCATGGCGTGATCTGTTTGATGGGATCGAAGTCGTCGATGTCGACCATCGGCTTGAGCGGTCAGGGCGTGCCGCCCTCTGTTGGAACGACGATTTCTTCGGCGGTCGTCGGCGGCGTGCCGCGCGGCAGCGAGAAGACGAAACGTGCACCGCTGCCGGCCCGGTCTTCGGCATGAATCCTGCCGCCGTGTGCCTCGACGATGGCGCGGCAGATGGCCAGACCAAGACCTACGCCCGGTGTCGCGCGCTCGCGTGCGCCACGTTCGAACTTCTCGAAAATGACTTTCTCGCGTCCTTTCGGCAAGCCCGGCCCGTTGTCGTCCACCCACACCTCGATCTCGCTTCCACGCATCGCCGCGCCGATGCTGATGCGCGTGCCGGCAGGGGTAAACTTGGCTGCGTTCTCAAGAAGATTGCAGAGCACACGCTCGATCAACACCGCGTCGATCTCCACCAGTGGCAGGTCATCAGGCAGGATGGTGCTCACAGAATGTGCCGCGAGGGGTGCTGCGGTGGCCTTTAGCGCACTGCCGACGACTTCTTCCAACGGTTGCCACTGGCGGTTGAGCTGAACTTTTTCGGCTTGCAGGCGCGCCATGTCGAGCAGCTTGCCGACCTTGGCGCTCATGTGCAGCGCTTCCTCCTTCAGTGTCCGGGCGATTCTTGCTTGGGCATCGGTTGGCGGCGGCTGCGTCAGCCCGATCGATTCAGCCAGTCCCACCAGCACACTCAGCGGCGTTCGCAGATCGTGCGAAATCGCGGCCAGCAGGGAATTGCGCAGGCTCTCGGATTCCATCTGCAGCAGCGTCGACTGCGCCACCGCGACATAGTGCATGCGCTCGACGGCGATCGCCACCAGACTGGCAAAGGTTTCGAGCTGCCGGCGCGCTTCTGGGCCTTGCACACGCAGCGGGTCCCGCGGTGCGATGCCCAGCACGCCGCGAGTGCGCATCGGTGCCTTGAGCGGTAGATAGAGCAGCGGGCTGCCCGGCAGGGTGTCGGTGGACAGCCCTGCCGCCTCGCCGTGGTCGAAGGCCCAGCGGGCGACGCCCTCGTCGACGATCGGTGTGCGGTCGCTGCGACCATTGGCGTTGACCGTCTCCACCTGCAGGTGATCCTCGGCATCGGTCAGGAGCAAGACGGCCTGGGCGCCGAACTCGACTGACAGAAAGCGATCGCAGGCCTCGGCGACCTGTATCGGGAGCAGAGCTGCCGACAGATCCCGTGCCATTTCATAGAGCGCGCGGGCGCGCGCTTCACGCTGCGTCGCCACATCGGCGTGCTGCTTGTAGCGCGCGGTGAGCTGGCCGGTGATCAGCGCCACGGTGAGCATCACGGCGAAGGTCATCAGATATTGCGCATCGCTGACGGCGAAGGAAAGACGCGGTTCCACGAAGAAGAAGTCGAAGGCGGCAACTGCCATGAACGAGCTGGCAACGGCCGGGCCGCGGCCAAGGTGCATGGCCACGATGAGCACCGCAAGCAGGAACAACATGGCAATATTGGTGAGTTCGATGACGCCCGCCAGTGGCATTGCCAGTCCCGTGGCCAAGCCGCAGATTGCCGCTGCCTTGAGATATGCCAACCAGTTGCCCGGCGCCGGCGTGGCGGTCGACGGCGAAGCAGCTGCACGCGTGTCGTCGCTGCGCGCCACTTGCACCACGTCGAGGTCGGGTGCCGCTTGTCCAATCCGGTCGGCCATCGAACGGTACCAAGGCCGCCAAGGCCGGGGGTGATCGCGTCCGACCAGCAGTCGCGACAGGTTGTGCTCGCGAGCATAATCGACAAGCGCAGCGACCGGGTCGTCAGCCGAGAGCGTCGCCGTTTCAGCACCGAGCGAAGCGGATAGTTCGAGCGCGCGGACGATGCGCTGCCGGTCCACCTCTGGCTCCGGTCCCGAGGTTTGCGTGTGCACGTGAATGGCGTGCCAGGGGGCCTCCAGTCGCCCTGCCAGGCGCGCCCCGGTGCGCACCAGTCTCTCGACCCCTGTGCCCGATCCGATGCACACCAGCAGCGCGTCGCGTGTTTGCCATACCGTGGCCACCGAGGACTCGCGGCGGTAGGCCAGCATTTCGTCGTCCACGCGGTCGGCAGTACGGCGTAGCGCCAGCTCGCGCAGGGCGATCAGGTTGCCCTTGCGAAAGAAGTTGCGAATTGCCCGTTCAGCTTGCTGCGGCAGGTAGACCTTGCCCTCCTTCAAGCGCTGCAGCAGGTCGTCGGGCGGTAGATCGACCAGTACCACTTCGTCGGCTTCGTCAAAGATCCGGTCGGGTACCGTTTCCCATACACGAATGCCGGCAATCCCGCTGACCACGTCGTTGAGGGTCTCGAGATGCTGTACGTTGACCGTGCTGTAGACGTCGATCCCTGCCGAGAGCAAGTCATGGACGTCTTGCCAGCGCTTGGGATGCCGCGAGCCGGCAACGTTGGAGTGAGCCAGTTCGTCCATCAGGATCAACGCCGGGCGCCGCGCCAGCGCAGCGTCGAGATCGAACTCCTTCAGCACGCTGCCGCGATAAGGGATCTCACACAGGGGCAGCCGTTCGAGACCGGTGATCAGGGCCTCGGTTTCCTTGCGGCCGTGGGTCTCGACGACGCCGATGACGACATCGGTGCCAAGCTCCTTTTGCCGTCGCGCGGCACCGAGCATGGCGTAGGTCTTGCCGACGCCGGCGGAGGCGCCGAAGAAAATCTTCAGCTTGCCGCGGGCAGCTTTGGCTTCCTCCTCCTGAACGCGCGCCAAGAGTTGATCGGGGTCAGGACGTCCATTGTTCATCACAGCCATCCCAGGCGCCGAAAGCGGAAGAAGAGAAATCCCATTGCGCCAACGATCAGCGTCAGCGCCAGCGGATAGCCGTATGCCCACTTCAATTCGGGCATTGATTCGAAGTTCATGCCCCATATGCCGGCAAAGGCAGTGGCGACGGCAAAGATCCCGGCCCATGCGGCGAGGCGCTTGGCGACATCGTTCTGCTCAATGGCTACCGATGAAAGGCTGACCTGGATGGCCGTGCCGATGGTGTCACGCAGGGTGTCAAGGTGTGCGTTGATGCGTGCCAGGTGATCATAGACGTCACGGAAATAGTGGCGGCTACTGGTGGAGACCGGTGGCGCGCGGCCGCTGGCAAGCTTGCTGACCGCTTCCATCAGCGGCGCCACGGCGTGTTTGACCACCGTCACGCGACGTTTGAGGCCGTAGAGGCGTTCGATGTTGAAGCGTGCCGCCCCCCGGTCGAAGATCCGCTCCTCGATTCCTTCAAGATCCGATTCCATGCCATCGACGATCGGAAAATAGCGGTCGACCACCGCATCCATCAGGGCGTAGAGGACGAAACCTGAGCCCTGCTTGAGAGCCTCCGGTTCGCGTTCGCAGCGCTCTCTCACACCCAGCAGATGCTGCTCGCTGCGGTTTCGAACCGACAGAATGAAGTTGCGACCGACAAAGATGGCGACTTCGCCGACGGCGATCCCGCCATGCTCCATCCCGAGCAGGTGGACGACCGCGAACAGGCTGTCGCCGTACTCCTCGAGTTTTGGCCGTTGGTGACCGTGATTGGCGTCCTCGATGGTGAGCGGATGCAGGTCGAATTCCAAGCGCATTTTGTCGAGTTCGGCCGGTGTTGCATCGCGCAGGGCAACCCAGACGAAGCAATCGGGATCCTTGAGGTACTCACTTATTGCATCAATATCGATATCTGCAAGCTTCTTGCCTTCGCGGTAAGCAACGCAGTTGATCAGCATGGGCTCGACTCCATCGAAAGGATTCCTTCATTTTCCGGGATTTCTGGCCCATGCGGTCATGTATCTCGGGTGAGGTGACCCCGTTCAGCGCGTTGTCGCGTCAAGGGCGAGGTTGAGCCTGAGGACATGCACGCGCGTTTCGCCGAAAACGCCGAGGTCAGGGCCTTCGCTGTGCTGCGCGATGAGCTGACGCACGGTCTGCGGATCAAGCTGGCGGGAACGCGCGACTCGCTCCGCCTGGTAGTCAGCTGCCGCTGGGCTGATGTGCGGGTCGAGACCGCTCGCCGAAGCGGTGACCAGATCGATCGGTACCGGCCGCAGGTTGCCGGGGTCGGCGGCTCGCAGCGCGTCGATTCGGGTCTTGACCGCGGCGGCCAGCGCCGGATTGAGCGGCCCGAGATTCGACCCGGACGAAGCGGCAGCGTTATAGGGCTGCGGTGCGGTTGCCGATGGCCGGCCCCAGAAGTACTTCGGGTTGGTGAAATTCTGGCCGATCAGTGCGGAGCCTATCGGTTTGCCTTCCCTGACGATCAGGCTGCCGCTGGCGGCAGCCGGGAAAGCCAGTCGGGCGACGCCGGTGACGAGCAGCGGATAGAACACCCCGGTAACGACCGACAGCAGAACGAACAGTGAAACGGCTGGACGAAGCAGGCTTTTCATGCGTATCTCCTCAGGCAAGACCGGTGGCGGCTAGTGCCATGTCGATCAGCTTGATGCCGACAAAGGGTGCGACGAGACCCCCCAGGCCGTAGATGGCCAGGTTGCGACGCAGCAGGCTGGCGGCGCCGACGGCGTGATAGCGGATCCCCTTCAAGGCCAGTGGAATCAGCGCGATGATGATCAGGGCATTGAAGATCACCGCCGAGAGAATCGCCGAGGACGGACTGGCCAGCCCCATCACGTTGAGTGCCGACAGCGCCGGGTAGGTACTGACGAAGGCAGCCGGAACGATCGCGAAGTACTTGGCGACGTCGTTGGCGACGCTGAAGGTCGTCAGCGCGCCGCGGGTCATCAGCATCTGTTTGCCAGTTTCAACGACCTCGATCAGCTTGGTTGGATTCGAGTCGAGGTCGACCATGTTGCCGGCTTCCTTGGCAGCCTGCGTACCGGTGTTCATCGCCACGGCCACATCCGCCTGCGCCAGCGCCGGGGCGTCGTTGGTCCCGTCGCCGGTCATTGCCACCAGGCGACCCTCGGCCTGGTACTGGCGGATCAGCGCCAGCTTGGCTTCCGGCGTGGCTTCGGCGAGAAAATCATCGACACCGGCCTCGGCGGCGATCGCCGCGGCCGTCAGACGGTTGTCACCGGTGATCATCACCGTCTTGATCCCCATCTGGCGCAGTTCGGCGAAGCGCTCCTTGATGCCGCCCTTGACGACATCCTTCAGTTCGACGACGCCGAGCACGCACTGGTCATCGGCAACGACCAGTGGCGTGCTGCCACGCCGTGCTGCCGCTTCGACCGCCGTCAGCACCGACGCGGGCATGGTGCCGCCGATCGCCTCGACATGCTGGCGGATGGCGTCGGTGGCCCCCTTGCGAATCTGCCGGCCATGCACATCGACCCCGCTCATCCGGGTTTGCGCCGAGAAATGCACGAACTGCGCCTCGAGCGCGTGCACATCGCGCTCGCGCAGGTTGAAGCGCTGCTTGGCGAGGATGACGATGCTGCGGCCCTCCGGCGTTTCGTCTGCCAGCGACGCCAGTTGCGCGGCGTCGGCGAGTTCGCTCTCGCTCACCCCGTCGGCGGGCAGGAAGGCAGCCGCCTGGCGATTGCCCAGCGTGATCGTGCCGGTCTTGTCGAGAAGCAACACGTCGACGTCGCCGGCGGCTTCGACCGCGCGGCCCGAGGTGGCAATGACGTTGGCCTGCATCATGCGGCTCATGCCGGCGACGCCAACGGCCGAAAGAAGGCCGGCGATGGTCGTCGGAATCAGGCACACGAGCAGCGCGATGAGGACGGTGATGCTGACCGGCGAGCCGGAACCGGCAACGTTCACGCTGAACTCCGAAAACGGCAGCAGGGTCGCGGTGACGCCGAGGAAAACGATGGTCAGGGCCGCCAGCAGGATCGCCAGCGCGATTTCGTTCGGTGTCTTTTGCCGCTTCGCCGTCTCGACCATGGCGATCATCCGATCGACGAAGGTCTCGCCGGGATTGACGGTGACGCGCACGACCAGCCAGTCGGAGAGCACGCGGGTGCCGCCGGTGACCGCCGAGAAATCACCGCCTGATTCGCGGATGACCGGCGCCGATTCGCCGGTGATTGCCGATTCATCGACCGAGGCAACGCCTTCGATCACCTCGCCGTCGGCGGGAATGGTTTCGCCGGTGGTGACCAGGACGACGTTGCCGACGCGCAGGTCGTCCGCGGGAACCGTGTGCCACTCGGCGTCCGCGCGCGGGGCGCTCAACCGCTTCGCCCAGGTTTCCTTCTTCAGGCCGCGCAGTGACGCCGCCTGCGCCTTGCTGCGCCCTTCGGCGAGCGCTTCCGCGAAGTTGGCGAAGAGCACGGTAAACCACAGCCAGATCGCGACGCCGAGGATGAACGCCGTCGACTCCTGACCCGGGCCGCTGAGCGCCGGGACCGCTGCCAGTGTGGTCAGGATGGAACCGATGAAGACGACGAACATCACCGGATTGCGCCACTGTACGCGTGGGTCGAGCTTGCGGAACGAGTCGGCGATGGCCGGCGTGACGAGCGCCGGGTCGAACAGGGAAAAGGTCTTGCGTGTCATCAAATTCTCCAGCGGATCATCGCGTCGACCACAGCATGAGATGCTCGACCAGCGGTCCGAGCGCCAACGCGGGCACATAGTTGAGCAGACCGACCAGCAACACGACACCGATCAGCAGCGTGACGAACAGCGGGCCGTGTGTCGGCAGGGTCCCGGCGGTCACGAAGATCCGCTTCTTGGCTGCCAGCGAACCGGCCATCGCCAGCACCGGGATGATCACGCCGAAACGGCCGAACCACATCGCGACCGCCAGCAGTCCATTGTAGAAAGGCGTGTTGGCCGAGAGTCCGGCGAAGGCGCTGCCGTTGTTGTTGGCTGCCGACGACAGGGCATAAAGAATCTCGGAAAAGCCGTGCGCGCCCGGGTTGGCGATGCCGGCCCGGCCCGCCTCGGTCATCACGGCAATGGCGGTGCCGACGAGGACCAGAAGCGGCGTCGCGAGGATGGCGATCGACGTCATCTTCATCTCATGCGCCTCGATCTTCTTGCCCAGGTATTCCGGCGTCCGTCCGATCATCAGCCCGGCGATGAATACCGCCAGCACGGCAAAGATCAGCATGCCGTAGAGGCCGGAACCGACACCACCGAAGACGACTTCGCCGAGTTGCATCATGACCAGCGGCACGGCACCGCCGAGCGGCGTGAACGAGTCGTGCATCGAATTGACCGCACCGCAGGACGCGGCCGTGGTGATCGTTGCAAAAAGGGCCGAATCGGCGATACCGAAGCGCGCTTCCTTGCCCTCCATGTTGCCGTCGGTCAAGGCGGTGGTGCGCACGCTCGTCGCCTCGGTTTCGCCGACCTTCGCCAGCAGCGGATTGCCTTGCTGCTCGAAGCTGATCGCGCCGATGGCAAAGCTGACGAAGAGCAGGCCCATCGCGGCAAACACCGTCCAGCCCTGGCGTTCGTCGCCGACGATGCAGCCGAAGGCAATGCACAGCGCGCCGGGAATCAGGAAGATCGACAGCATCTGCAGGAAGTTCACCAATGGCGTCGGGTTCTCGAACGGGTGAGCCGAGTTGGCGTTGAAGAAGCCGCCGCCGTTGGTGCCAAGCATCTTGATCGCTTCCTGCGAAGCAACCGGGCCCATCGCCAGGGTCTGGGTCGTCGTCGATGCAGCTTCCGTCACCGGGTTGCCCTGCTCGTCCTTCAGGACCTGGCCGTCGGCGTCGAGCTTTGGCGTCTGGTATGTGGTCACGTCGAGCGTGCGGACCTCCTGGTAGGTAGCGAAGTTCTGGATCACGCCCTGACTGCTCAGGAACAGCGCGAAAAGCAGCGACAGCGGCAGGAGAATCCAGATGGTGGCGCGAAAGATGTCTGCCCACGCATTGCCGATGCCAGCCGCCGAATGCCGTGCAAAGCCGCGGATGAGCGCGATGGCGACGGCGATGCCGGTTGCCGCGGAAACGAAGTTCTGCACCGTCAGGCCGAGCATCTGGATCAGGTAGCCCATCGTCGATTCGCCGCCATAGCCCTGCCAGTTGGTGTTGGTGACGAAGCTCGCCGCCGTGTTGAAGGCCGAATCGGGGCTGACATTGGCCATCGCCTGCGGATTCAATGGCAACCACAATTGCACGCGCTGCAGGGCATAGACGGCGAGCAGGCCGAGTGCGTTGAACAGCAGTACCGCCCGTGCATACTGCAGCCAGCCCATCTCTTCGTCGCGCTGGATACCGCAGGCCCGGAACACCGCTTTCTCGACGCCGCTGACCCAGGTCCCGTGATTCCCCATCGTCATGACCCTGGAGATGTAGATGCCCATTGGTCGAGCCAGGAGCAGCAACAGCGCCATGAAAAGACCGAGCAGGATCCATGCATGGTCGTTCATGAGAAGTCTTCCGGAAAAAGCAGCGCCGCGATCAGATAGACCAACAGGCCGCCGGCGGCGAGGCCGGCGAGGATGGTGAGCAGGCTCATGCGCGGCCTCCGGTCAGGCGGGCGCAGCCATGGGCGAAAGCGACGACAAGGCTGAACAGCGCGGCCAGCGCGGCCAGATAAACGACATCCATTGCATTCCTCCAGTCAGGGTGTTGACAAACGGAATGCTAGGACGGTGGCCATCAAAATGGTCGAAAAGGAGGTGGACCGCGTGTAAAGACATGATAAAGATCACGCGTCCGCGACAGTCGTTGTGGCGGCCACTGCAGACTCGCAACGGGTGCCTTGGCTGAATCAGGTTTGCCCGCATCGCGTGGGCGCCGCCCGAGACGCCGCGCATGCCGGGCGAGCCTGTCGGTGCGCAGGCAGGCAATGGACGCCGGCATGCGTGGCCGGCGTCCGGCAGCGCCGCCACCAGGGCATCTGATCAAAGGCTCGCCATGTCAATCACGAATCGGTACTTGACGTCGCTTTTCAGCATCCGCTCGTAGGCCGTATTGATGTAAGCGATCGGGATCGTCTCGATGTCGGAAAGGATGTTATGGTCGGCGCAGAAATCGAGCATCTCCTGCGTCTCGCGTATGCCGCCGATCAGCGAGCCCGCGATCTGGCGGCGCTTGAAGATCAGGTTGAAGACGTTCGGCGCCGGGTGCGGCTCTGCCGGGGCGCCGACCAGGGCCATCGTGCCGTCGCGCTTGAGCAGTTGCAGATAGGCGTCGAGGTCGTGCGGCGCCGCCACCGTGTTCAGGATGAAATCCAGCTTGTTGGCATGGGCAGCCATCTGTTCTGGACTGGTGGAAACGCATACCGCATCGGCGCCAAGCTGCTTTGCGTCGGTGATCTTGCCGGGCGACGTGGTGAACAGGACGACGTGGGCACCCATCGCATGCGCGATCTTGACCCCCATGTGGCCGAGTCCTCCGAGACCGACGATGCCGACCGTCCTGCCTCGTCCGGCACGCCAATGGCGCAGCGGGGAGTAGGTTGTGATGCCGGCGCAGAGGAGGGGGGCGACGCGCGCCAGATCCTTCTCGTCGTGCCGGATGTGCAGGACAAAGGACTCCTTGACGACGATCGTCCGCGAATAGCCGCCGAAGGTATTTTCGCCGCCGAACACCGGACCGTTGTAGGTTCCGGTGAAACCGCTTTCACAGTACTGCTCTTCACCCTCATGGCAGGAATGGCAATGCCCACAACTGTCGATCATGCAACCGACGCCCGCCAGATCACCGACCTTGAAGCCGCGAACGCCATCGCCGACGGCGACCACGCGACCAACGATTTCGTGCCCGGGAACACAGGGATACTGGGTGTTGTGCCACTCGCCGCGAACCGTGTGGAGATCCGAATGGCAAACGCCGCAATACAGAATCTCGATCTGCACATCCTCCGCGCCCGGGTTGCGGCGGTGCAGTTCAAAGGGTGCCAGCGCGCTCGTGCTGCTTTGGGCTGCGTATGCTTTGGTCTTGATCATGGCTGAATCCTTCCTCTGGACATTGGGCAGACAGATGTTCGCGCTCGTGACCAAGGCTGGAGGTGCCGTGGCCGAGCGCTGTCAATGGTACGCCAATGCAGCGGCTGCGAATGCGGCGAAGGGCCTTCCGCAGATCAGCCGGAACTCAAGACGGCTGCTGCCGGGCGGCTTCGCGCAGCTGGTCGTGCGCTACTGGCGCAAGGGCTTACACGTCATGCGGCGGTAGTCGACGGCGGTCGTTCGCGGTAGCTCGGCTCACAGCCGCGGCGTCAGGCCGTCGGCGAGCGACAGGCGATAGGCGGAGTAGCCGGGGACCAGGCTGGCGAGCAGGCCGGCGGCGACGACTGCCGCCAGCAACTGCAGTTCGTCGCTGGTGACCCACTGCGCGCTCAGGGAGAGGCCGAAGTGGGCCTGCACGAGCGGCGCGAGCAGCGTGGTCAGCAGAGCCAGCAGCGCGACGCCGAGGAGGGCGCCGAGGAGCGTGACGAAAAGCGCCTCGGCGCTCAGGAGGAAGAACAGTTCGCCCGGACGCGCGCCGACCGAGCGCAGGATGGCGAGTTCGCGGCGTCGTTCGCCAAGGCTGGCGAGGATGACCGCGACCAGCCCGGCGAGGCCGACGGCGACGACCATCGCCGACACCGCCAGCAGAGTCCGCTCGGCAAAGCCGACCATCTGCCAGAGCTGGTCGAGGGCAACGCCGGGCAGCACCGCCAGCAGCGGCTCGCCGGGGTGATTGTTGATCTTGCGCTGCAGCCGGAAGACAGCGGCGCGGCTTTTCAGGCCGATCAGCGCGGCGGTGATCTCCTTCGGCTGCAGGTCGAACTTGCGCACGTACTCGGCGGGGATCGACAATCCCGGCAGCGGCGCGCCGCCTGCCCAGTCGAGATGGATCGCCTCGATCGCTTCCAGGCTGACGTGCAGCGTGCGGTCCACCGGCGTCCCGGTACGCGCGAGAATGCCGACGACGGTGAACGGTTTGTCGTCGTGTTCGGCGAGTCCGGTGTCGCCCATGCCGTGGCTGATGACGATGCGGTCGCCGAGCCGGTAGCCGAGCCTGTCCGCCACCTCGGCGCCGAGCACCGTTTCGAAGAGACCGGAGAAGGGCGCGCCGGCGGCGAAGCTCAGCGGCTGCCCGTCACCGTAGCGAAAGTGTTCGAAATAGGCGCCGGTCGTTCCGAGCACCGGCAGGCCGTGGTGCGAATCGCCGAGAGACAGCGGGATGGCCCAGGCGACCGCCGGATCGGCGGCGATCGCCTGGTAGCTTTGCCAGCGGATGTTGTTGCTCGCCTCGCCGAGGCGGAAGACCGCGTAGAGCATCAGTTGCACGGCGCTGGTGCGTGCCCCGACGACGAGATCGGTGCCGGACACCGACAGCGCGAAGCTGTTGCGGGCTTCGTGGCGGACGCGCTCGACGCCGAGCAGCAGCGTGACGCTGAGGGCGACGGCGACCAGCGTCATGCCGAGCGTCAGGCGCCGGTTCCAGGCGCTGCGCGCCGCCAGGATGAGCAGCCACCGCATCAAGCGCTCCCACCGGCGCTGACGCCGCCGCCCGTGGCCAGCGACAGCTGGCGGTCGAAGCCGGCCGCCAGCCGGCGGTCGTGGCTGACGAAGAGCAGGGTGCTGCCGCTGCGATCGCACTCGTCGCGCAGCAGTTCGAGGAAGGCGACCTGGCGCTCGGTATCGAGCGCCGAGGTCGGTTCGTCGGCGATGACGATCTCCGGCTGCCCGATCAGCGCGCGGGCAGCGGCGACCCGCTGCTGCTGGCCGACGCTCAGGCGGGTGACTTGGCGCCCGTGCAGCGATGCGTCGAGATCGAGCTGGGTCAGCAGCCGGTGCGCTTCGGCTGCCGGCGAGTTGCCGGCAGCGGTCGCCCGCGCCAGCCGGCGTGCAGAAAAGCGGCAGGAGAGGAGGACGTTATCGACCACCGACAGATAGGGGATGAGGTTGAACAGCTGAAAGAGAAAGCCGACGTGGTCCGCGCGGAAGCGGTCGCGTGCCGCCGGCCGCAGTTGCGTCAGTTCGCTGCCGAGCAGATGCAGGCGGCCGCGTTCGGGGACCAGGACGCCGCCGAGCAGTCCGAGCAGGGTGCTCTTGCCGCTGCCGCTCGGCCCGTGGAGAAAGACGCGCTCTCCGGCATGGACCTCTAAGAGGGGGATGTCGAGGCAGAAGTCGGCGTCGTCGGCCCAGCGGAAGCGCAGATTCTCGATGCGGATGAGCGCCGCCGGCATCGCTCTACCAGGAGACTCGCCGTTGCTGCGGCGACAGCCGAGCGGCCGACTGGCCGCGTGGCCCGGCGACCTGCACGTCGATGCGGCGCAGCTTCGGGAAGCTCGCAAAGAGGCCGACTTCGAGGTCGCGCAACGCTGCTGCGTTCTCGCAGCGGAAGACGAAGCTGCCGTCGAGGTCGGCATGGCCGTCGCCGCCCGACGGCGGTGACGGCTGCAACAGCGGCGATTCGAGTTCGACCGAGACCGTTGTGCAGCGCGCCGCCGGCGACGGCGTGAAGATCTCGCCGGCCTGGCGCAGGCGCTCGGCCATCGCCCGTATCGCCCGCTTCTGTTGATCCGTTCGCGGTGCGTGTTCGAAGCCGACGAGGTTGGCGAGCGGCGTCTCGAGTTGCAGGTTGAGCGTGTCGCCGTCGACGGCGACCTGCAGGCGTGCCGTCCCATGGACGTGCGCCCCGGAGGGGCCGGCCAGCACCGGCAGCGGGAGCAGGCAGGCCGCGGCGAGCAGACAGGAAAAGCGTGACTTCTTCATCGGGGGAGCCTCCGTTACCGTGAAAGTTGCGTCTGCCACTCGCGAATCTCCCTGTTCCCGTGCGCGGGAGAAGGGTCGGGGATGAGGGAAACGGCCATGACTTTCATGATCAGGGGTGTCTCGACCGTGATGGCCGTTCGACGAGCCGATTGGACCACAACGACATTGTAAGTGCAACACGATTGCGTCTAGGCATGCCGCTGCCGTTCTCCCGGGCCGGCCGCTGAGCCTCTTCCGGCGAGCTTTCGTGGGTCGTCGGCAGCCGTCGGCGGGCGCACTCCGGCGGGCGGGTGTCATGGCGGGGGGGCGCGCGCTGGCGAATTCGGCGATAATCGGCGGCGCCGGGATGGCCGGCCCGCCGACCCAAGGCGCCCGATGTCGTTCGACGAGAGATGAGAAACATGCTGCTGAAGCTTCCTTGCTGTCGCTGCCGCAGGTGCCGGTCGGCCGTCGACCAGCGGCCGGGCGCCGTCGCCGGCTGCCGGCGGCGATCGCTGCTTCGCAAGGCACTTGCCGTGACGACCGCGGCTGCCGGCCCGGCGGCATGAGCCAGCAGTCGATCCGGTCGTCCGGCGCGTCATTGGGCGATTTCCTCACCACTGGCGTCGTCGCCGAGGACGTCCCGTCGCTCTTTCCGCTGCTCTCGGCGCGGCCCTTGCTGGCGGCTTTCGTCGCTCTCTTTCGCGGTGGCGACGACGAGGTGCTGATCCGCCTGGCGGTCCTCAAGGGAATCGGTACGCGCGCCGAGTCACCCTTCTGGTCGCCGCGCGAACTCGAGGAGCAGTTCGTCTGGCTCGATCCGGTCAAGCTCGACACGGTGCTCAAGCGCTTGCGCGAACACGAGCTGCTGATCTGGGATGGCGAGCAGCGGTTGTATCATCTGGCGCCAACCGGACGCATGGCGCTGGCGGCGATCGACCTGATGCTGCAGTTCGCCGCCGAGGAGGACGCCGAGCTCGGCTTCCTCGCTTCGCAGGTGGCTGCCGGCGGTGCCGTCGGTCGCCTGTCCGCGGACACCCTGCGCCACCTGCTGGCGCGCCTGGCCGAGTTGGAAGCGCAGTTCGCCGCCGCCGTCGCTTCCGGCTCCGAGTTCCGCCTCATCGCCGCGCAGGCGCGGCTGCAATCGGTCTGGAAGTGGATGGAGAAGGGCACCGCCATTCTTGCCAGCCTGTCGGACGACGGTTTTGACGATGCCACCTGGCGGCTGGCGCAGGAGATCGGCTCGCGGCAGTCGCGAATCATGCGCATGACCTCGGTGTTCCAGCGCGAGCTGGCGGCGATCGCCCGCCAGCGCGTGCATCTCTCGCAGGGCGGCCTGTCGTCGTCGGAAGTCGCCGCCTGGCTGAAGGGGCTCGAGCTCGAGCAGATCGCGGCGCTGGCCGACGGCGCCCTGCGCATCGTCCCGGAGCCGGTCTTCGCGCTGCAGGATGTGATGCTCGACATCGCCGAGGCCGAGCTGATCGACCGCCAGCACCCCGATCGCCGCCGCTCGAGCCTGCCGCCGCCGGCGGCGGTGGCGACGACGCGCGAATTGCCGGTCGAGCCACCGCCCGAACTCGCCGCCCTGCTGCAGGCGCTGCAACACCTCGACGGCCCGATCCCGGTTGCCGATGCGGTCGTCGGCGGCAGCTTCCGGTCGGCGTCGTACCGCCTCTCGCTGCTGCCTTTCCTCGGCGAGGACAAGGCGCCGTCGGAGCTGGCGTCGCTGGCTGCGTTGCCGGTGCAACTGCTGTGGTCGGCGGACGCGGCAGCGGGGGAACTCGCCGCGGTCAATCGCGCTGAAGTGGCGGCGATCACGCCCGGCGTCATCGCACCGCTGCCGGCGCGGCCCTGAAACTGCAACCTGCCTGGATGACCCGTCGATGGACGCTGCACCACTGATTGCCCGCCTGCTTGCCCGTCGCAGCCTGCCGCGCAGCGATCCCGGCGTTTCCCGCCTGCTGGTCGACGCCGGCCTGCGCGGCGAGGTCGAGGCGCGGCTTGCCGCCTGTGGTCTCCGCCTCCTCGACCATCCGTACGCGGCGCACGTCGCGATCGGCGTCGACCGAGCAGCCGAGAGCGCCGTCTTCGAGACCGAGAAGGACTGGCAGGCGAGCAACATCGGCCTCTCGCGCGATGTGGTGGCGTTGCTGGTCCTCCTCTGGGCGCTGATCATCCTGCCCAAGCGGGAACGCCAGATCAGCCGCGACAGCCTCGAAAGCCAGGGGCAGAGTGACCTCTTCGGTGCTGCCTCGCGGCCGGTTGACCGCGACAGCGCGGCCGTTTCCGGCGTCGTCGCCGAGAGCGCGCTGCTCGAGGACTACGGCAAGCTCCTCGGCGGCAAGGCGCGCGTCAGGCAGTTCATGCTGCCGACACTCAGCCGGCTCGGCTTCATCGAGCGCCGGCAGGGGATGATTCACGAGGGCCCGTTGCTCGATCTGGCGCTCGACTACGCCGAGCTGGCGCCGCGCATCCTGCAGGGCGCGCTCGGCGATCTGCTGCGCCAGCGCGCCGGGGGGGCAGACTGATGTTCCGCTTCGAAAAACTGGAACTGGTCCACTGGGACTACTGGCAGCGGCTCGAGATCCCGCTCGCGGCGCCAATCGTCACCATCGTCGGTCCCAACGGGTCGGGCAAGACGACGCTGCTCGACGCGCTGCGCACGCTGCTGGCACTCGAATGCTCGGGGCACGGCAGCCGCAAGCGTGACTACAAGCGCTACGTGCGGCGCAATGGGGAAGACTTTGCCTGGCTGCGGGCGGTCGTCGACAATCGTCGGCTGCCCAACCACCGCCGTCCGTTCTGGCCGCCACACCAGGAGGAACAGGTGACGCTGGCCTGCCGCATCGAGCGCAAGGGCGGCGACTGGACGCGCGTCTACTTCCTCGCGCCGGGTGATGTGGCGATCGAGCGCATCGAGGCCGAGGGCACCGAGTACGGTGTCCGCGACTGGCGGCAACTGCTGCACCAGGCCGGGCTGACGCCGGCGCTGGCGCGGGTGCTGTCGCTCGAACAGGGACAGACCGACAAGCTCTGCGAGCTGTCGGGCAGGGAACTGCTCGATCTCGTCTTCCAGGTCTTTGGCGACAAGGAGACGCTCGACCGCTACGCCGAGGCGCGCGCGCATCAGGAACTCGTGAATTCCGAGCTGAAGGCGATGCAGGGTGAGGAGTCGCGGCTCGCCAACGAACTCGAACGCTTCGAGCAGAAGGTCAACCGTCACCTCGAGTGGCAGGCCCTGGCGAGCGAGCGGCAGGCGCTGGCTGCCGAGACGCGGCCACGGCTCGAGTTTCACTCGCTCAACGAATCGATCCGCGGTGCGCGTCGCCAGTTGGCGGCAACGCGCCGCGACTGGCGGCGGCTGCGCGACGAGCTGCAGGCGCGCGTCGACGAGCAGCCGTTGCGACGGCAGGCCGTGCAGCTCGCGGTCGCCGCCCGGCTCGCCGCCGAGACCGCCGAGCAGGCGGCGAATGCGGCGCTCAACCAGGCCAATGCCGAGCGGACCCGCTGGCTGACCCGGCTCGAGGAGCGCCAGCGTCTGCTCGCGGCGGCCCGTGTCGAGGGCGGCGATCCGCTTGCCGACCAAGAGGCGCTCGAGCTGGCCGAAGCCGAGCGGGATGCGCTGCGCCTGCAGCTCGCCGCCCGCGGCGCCGAGCTGGCGCAGATTGCCGAATTGCTGCATAACCTCAACGCCGGCCGGCGCGCCGACCCGCAGGATGTCTGTCGTTTCCGCGCGGCACTGCAGGGCGCGGGCATCGGCCACGCGCTGCTCGCAGAGCGACTCGAGATCACCGACGAGAGCTGGGCGAATGCCGTCGAAGCCGTCCTCGCTCCGTTCGCGCACATCGTTCTGCTGGACGACGCGCGGCAGGCCGAAGACGCTTTCGTCCTTGGCGAGCGCCTGCGTTACCGGCACTATCTGGTTCCCGAAAGCGTCAGCGTGCCGGCGGCCGGCGCGGGCTCGCTGCTCGAGGTGCTGCGGCTGCGCGGCCCGGTGCCGGAGTGGCTGGTCCACCTGTTGCAGCGCACGCAACGCGTCGAGGACGCCGCCGCCGGCGCCCGCCTGCCGCGCGGCCAGGACTGGGTGAGTCGTCAGGGCTATCTGCGCGAACGGCGTGGCGGCCGCCACGCCGCACCCGATCTGCCACGCTTCGGACAGGCCCGGCTGACCGCCCTGTGCGAGCGCCAGAAGCAGCTCGAGAAGGAGGCGAGGCCGCTGCGCGAACGGCTGCGCGCCGTCGAGGGCAGCCTCGCGGCGCTGCGCCAGCGCCTCTCCGGCAGCGACGCGCGGCGCGACCTGGCGGCGCGTGCTGGCGAGTTTGCCGACGCCGGCAACAGCCTGCAGTGCGCCGACGACGAACACCGGAGCGCCGCCAGCGCGGCGCAGGGCGCGCGCCAGGCGCGCCAGGAGTCGGAAGAGGCGCTGCGCGCCGCGCAGCTTGCCGAGACGGCGCTCGCCAGCCAGATCGCCGCGCTGCGCAGCGCCTTGCCCGGTCTCGAGAACCTCGCCGGCCGGCGCGAGCAGGCAGAACGGCTGCGCCGCCTGCGCCGGCAGCGCCGCGAGCTGCCGCCCGCCTGGCAGGAGGCAGCAGCCAACCAGGCGCTGGCCGAGCAATGGGGCGACGTGCGCGCGATCGACCGGCGTCTCGCCGAGATCGAGCGCCGCTTCGCGCAGGAATCGTGGGAGACCGACGCCACCGTCATCGCCCTGCGCGACAATCTGCGGGACAGCCTGCAACGCCAGCAGCGCGAGGTCAGCGACCGTCGGCGCGACAACGACATGGCGCGGGCGCAGACCGATGCCGCGCGCAGCGAGTACGTCAAGGTGCTGCGCCATACCGCCAGCCGCTACGCGAAGAATCTGCGCCTGCTCGGCGAGATGGCCGGCGTCCGTGTCGAAGTCGAACTGCCGCCGCTGGCAGCCGACGAGGGCTCGCTGGCGCAGGCGGCGCTGATCGTCCGCTTCGAGTTCGATGCCAAGGGCCTGATGGGAATGAACGACTCGGACGCCTCCGGCGGCCAGCAGGTCGTCAAGTCGCTGATCCTGCTCGTCGGGCTGATGATGGAAGAATCGCATCCGGGCGGCTTCGTCTTCATCGACGAACCCTTCGCCCACCTCGACATCATGAACATCGAGCGCGTCAGCGCCTTCCTCAGGGCGACGCGCGCGCAGTACCTGCTGACCACCCCGGTGACGCACAACATCGGCGTCTACGACCCGGCGGCGATCACCCTGGTGACCGCCAAGAAGCGTCCCGATGAGCATTGGGCGAGCCGCGTCGGCGTCCTCGTGCGGGAGCCCGACAGCGCCGCCGGAAGTGCCGGCGATGCCTGAGACGATCGAGCTGCTCGGTAGCGGGCCGCCGTGGCGGCGCCGCCGGCGCAGCGTCGATGGCCCGCGGCAGGCGCCCGACACGCTGCCCGCCGAGCGCCGCGAACTGCTGGTGCGCTGGCTCCGGCGCGGCGGCAACAGCCGCTGGGAGACGCTGGCCGGCGATGCCGGTGCCGCCGCCTACCCGCTGGCGCAGGCCCTGCTCGAATGGCTCGTGCAGGCCGGCTGGGCGGTCGTCGGCGAAGAGCGGCGCGGCCAGGGCTGGTGGCCGCAGCGGCTCGAGATCGTCGATCCCGGGGCGCTGCGCGCCGCGCTCGGCCTGCCCGATCCGCAGGCCGCACGGCAGGCCTGGGAGAGCGCCGGCCACACGCACTTCGTCCATCCGGAACTCCTCGCCGCCGCCGGCACGCTGGCAGCGCTGCCGCCGGCGCGCGCGCTGCGCCGCCTGTCGCTGCTCGAACGACTGGCGTGCTGGCACGCCGAAGAGCGCAGCGGCACCCGCCGCGATTTCGCCTGGTTCGCCCGCGGCGATACGAAGAGCCTCAGCGAGGCCGAGTGGAACTGGCTCGCCGAGCACTGCGACCTCGCCGGCTTCGGCATCAGCGGCCATACGCCGCTGCTCCTGATCGCCGCGCCCGTGTTGCTGCATGTGCAGGTGCCGGGACGCCGCTCCGCCAGTATCGCGCTCGATGCCGCGGCCGACTGGATCGGCCTGACACCGGCGACGGTGGCCACCATGGTGCGCGCCGACGGTTGCCTGCGCTGCTGGCGACTGGTCGAGAACCGCAGCAGTTTCGAGCGCGTTGCCCGCCAGCGAGAGTTCGCCGACGGCGTCGTCTGGCTGCCGGGTTTTCCGCCGGGCTGGTGGCGGACGGCGATGGCACGGCTGCTCGCCTGTGCTCCGGCAGCCGCCGACATTGCCTGCGACCCCGACCCGGCGGGCATTGCCATCGCGCTCGAGGCCGGCCGCATCTGGCAGGCCGCCGGTCTCGCATGGCAGGCGCCGGAGATGGCCGCCGAGCGCTTGCGCAGCCTGCCGCAACGCAAGGCACTGACGGAGGGTGACCGGCAGCAGCTCGCACGGCTGCGCGCCGCAGGACTGCCGCCGACGCTCGCCGGACTCGCCGCGGCGCTCGACGAACTCGGTGAGAAGGGCGAGCAGGAGGGCTATCTGTGATGCCGCCGCCAGACAGCGGCGTGGCCAACCTGTTCGCCGGACTGCCGCCGACAGGCGAGGCCGAGGAGCAGTTCGTGCAGCTCCTGCAGCGACCCGGTCTGCTCATCGAGCGCATCGTCTCGAGCGGTCAGGCGAGCCCGCCGGGCTTCTGGTACGAGCAGCCGCAGGGGGAATGGGTGCTGCTGCTGCAGGGCGAGGCGCTGCTGCGCTTCGCCGACGAAGCCGATGCGCGCCGGCTGCACGCCGGCGACTGGCTGGACATTGCCGCACACCGGCGCCACCGCGTCGAGTGGACGGCGCCCGATCGCCTGACGATCTGGCTGGCGGTGTTCTACGGCGAGGAGGCAGCGCCGCTGGCCGCAGCGGCCGCAGCGGCCGGAGCACAGGGCTCGTGAGCGCACTCACGTTGCCGCTACCCGTCCTGAACGGCCCGCTCAAAGCGCTCGTTGGGCGTCGGCTCGACGCAAACGGTGAGCGATCCCAACTGCGGTGCTAGACTTCGCCGCATGAACGCCCACGTAGACCACATTTTCGACGAAGCTCTCGGATTGCCGCCCGACGAGCGTTCGGCCTTGGCCGTAGCGCTACTTGATAGCCTCGAAGGCAGTGACGATTCTTCAATTGCGGAAGCGTGGCGGCAGGAGGTCAGGGCGCGGCAAGCGGCCCTGCGAAGGGGAACGATCACGGCCGTTTCTTGGCCGGAAGCCAGGGCACGACTGAGCGTTCTGTGACCCGCTTTGGCGTCGGGATTCTGCCTGAGGCAGAGGCGTAAATCAGAGAGGCCTTCTTTTGGTACGTCGAGCGCAGTCGCATTGCGGCCGATGCTTTTCGAACCGAGGCACTTACGATAATTGATCGGCTTGGTGTCGATGCGCTGATGTGGCCCCCCGAGTTCGACACTTTTTGCGTGCCAAATGCATAAATGGGGTTGCGGGTACAATAAAAACAATGGGTTAGCGCGCGGCGAAAAATTTCTTGTAGTGACACGTCTGGCCTAGGAAGCCATTGCGATCAGGACGATATCCGGATACAGTAGCGACATGTTCGTGAAGATCACCACGTCCGGCCCGAGGCAGTACGTCAAGCTCGTCGAGTCCTACCGGGACACCTCCGGGGTACCTCGCCAACGGGTCATCGCCACCCTCGGGCGCATCGAAGCGGTCCGATCGGGCGAGGCCGACTCGCTGCTCAACGGGCTGCTGCGGGCGGCTGGCAAGCCCTCGCTGGAGGAGGGAACCGGCGAGGTCGCCTTTGCGCCGGCGCTTTGCGTCGGCGATACCTGGCTGCTGACCGCCCTGTGGAAGGAGTTGGGCTTTGCCGACGCCTTTCGCCGATTGCTGCGCAACCGGCACCAGTTCGACGCCGAGCGCCTGTTGCGGGTGATGGTCTTCAACCGGCTGTGTGATCCGGAATCCAAGCTGGGGATCCTGCGCTGGCTGGAAGGCACCCGGGTTCCCGAGGTGAGCGCCGAGTCGGTGATCCACCAGCACCTGCTGCGCACGATGGATACTCTGGCGGACTGCGCCGACCGGGTAGACGACACCTTGACGGGTCTCCTGCGGCCGTTGATCGACCAAGAGTTGGCAATCGTCTTCTACGACCTGACGACGATCCGTACCGAAGGCGGCACCGAGGAGTCCGAAGACCTGCGGCACTTCGGTCATGCCAAGGAGGGCGGTACGGTGCGCCAGGTGATGTTGGGGGTGGTCCAGACGGCGGACGGCCTGCCGATCCATCACGAGGTCTTTGCCGGCAATACCGGCGAGACGACGACGTTGGTACCGACCATCGAGAAAGTGCTGGCGCGCTACCCGATCAAGCGCGTGGTACTGGTTGCCGATCGCGGCCTGCTGAGTCTCGACAATCTCGAAGCCATCCGGGCGCTGCGGGTCGGCGATCAGCCGCTGGAGTTCATTCTGGCCGTGCCAGCCCGGCGCTACGGGGATTTTGACCGCCTGCTCGCTTCCTTCCATGAGAAGAGCTGCCGGTTGGCGACGGAAGAGGTGTTCGGTGAGGAGACGTGGCAGGGGTTCCGTCTGATCGTCGCCCACCGCCCGGATCAGGCCAGCGAACAGGGTCGCGTGCGCGATGAGCGCCTCGCGGCGCTCGAGGCCGATGCCGCGCAGTGGGCCGAGAAGCTCGATGCCCAGGAAGCCGGCCAGACCCGTCCGGGCAGGAAACTGTCCGACTCCGGAACGATCGCCCGTTTCTACAAGGCGGTCGCTGACGCACATCTGGCGCACATCATCAAGGTGAATCTGTCCTCCGCGGTGTTCACCTACGAGATCGACCAACGGGCTCTGCAACGCGCGCGGCTGATGGATGGCAAACTGATCCTCGTCTCCAATGTTCCGGACTCTCCTCCGCCTGAGATCGTGGCCCGTTACAAGGCGCTGGCCGACATCGAACGGGGATTTCGTGTCCTGAAGTCCGAGATCGAGATCGCGCCGGTCTTCCACCGCCTGCCGGATCGTATCCGCGCGCATGCGCTGATCTGCTTCCTGGCACTGCTCCTCTATCGCGTGCTGCGCCTGCGCCTGAAAGCCAAGGCCAGCCCTTTCTCACCGGAGCGTGCCTTGGAGATCGCTCGCCGGATCCAGTACCACCAGGTCACGCTGCACCAACGCCAGTCCGCGTCCGGCCTGTCCGCCATCACCCCTCAGCAGAAGGAGCTGTTCGAAACCGTCGCCCTGCCCGAGCCCTCCGCCAGACGCCTGTAGTGCCAATTCGGGAACCGTGAATTGCGCACAAACAATCACTTAGCCGTATTTTTGTCGAACTCGGGCGGCCTGAGCCCAAACGTTGGGTCTCGCAACCACATCCACCGCGACTTCGTTCACCGCACAAATTGTCGATCAATGATCGAATGCAATTACACCCAAGA
>DDUX01000133.1:0-8711 GCA_002345025.1 Candidatus Accumulibacter iunctus
CCTCAACCTCGGCAGCCTCGCCGATCCGGGCAGCGACACGGTGACGAGCTACGTGGTGCATTGGGGCGACGGCAGCGACAATACCTATCCGGCCGCTGGCGATGTCACCCATACCTACGCCGACCCGGGCAACTACGCCATCAGCGTGGATGTGGTGGACGAAGACGGCACCCATACCGCCGCCGGCGGCACGTCGGTCACGGTGGACGCCGCATCGGCGACCGTGAGCATCAATGCGGGCGCCGGCGCCACCCTGTCTGAAGGCGACAGCTTCAACCGCAGCATCGCTTTCAGCGACGGCAGTGACGACGGCGCGCAGGGCTGGAGTTACAGCATCGACTACGGTGACGGCAGCGCTCCGGTCACTGGCACCACCCTGGTGGCGAATCTGGATCTGAGCCATCTATACGCCGATGGCAGTGACAGCCATACCGTCACCGTCACGGTGACCGACGAAGTGGGCGAAACAGCCAGCGACAGCTTCCTGGTGACGGTCAACAACGTCGCGCCCACCATCGCCCTGGCCGGCAACGCCAGCGTCAACGAAGGCGCCAGCTACACCCTCAGTCTGGGTGCCGTGACCGATCCGGGCACGGATACGGTGACCAGCTACGTGGTGAACTGGGGTGACGGCACTACCGACACGTACAACAGTGTCGGTGATGTCACGCACATCTACGCCGATGGCGACGCCAACCGCAGCATCACGGTGGACCTGGTGGACGAGGACGGCACGTATACCAACGCCGGCAGCAAGTCGATCACCGTCAACAACGTGGCCCCCGCCATTGCCCTGACCGGCGCAGCCAACGTCGTCGAAGACACGGCCTATACCCTCACTCTGGGCACGGTGACAGACCCCGGTGCCGACACGGTAACCCAGTACATCGTAGACTGGGGTGACGGGACATCCGACACCTACAGCAGTGCTGGCGATGTCGCCCACACCTACGCCGATCCGGGCAGCTACGCGATCCGTGTCGACCTGATGGACGAGGACGGCACGCACGCGAACGCCGGCGGCAAGGGCGTGACGGTCGACGCCGCTGCCGCCTCGCTGTTCCTGGAGGCCGGCGCCGATGCCACGCTGAACGAGGGTGACACCTTCACCCGTACCATCGCCTTCACCGACGGGGCAGACAACGGAAGTCCGGGCTGGAACTACAGCATCGACTACGGCGACGGCAGCGCGCCGGTCACCGGCACGACGCTTGTTCAGAGTCTTGATCTCAGCCACCAGTACGCCGATGGTCACGCCAGCTACAACGTGACGGTGAGCCTGACCGACGCAGCGGGGGAAATCGCCAGCGACGGTTTTCAGGTGATCGCCAACAATGTCGCGCCGGTGATCGCCCTCAGCGGTGCCGCGACCGTCGCCGAGGATACCGCCTACACCCTCAACCTGGGGGCGGTGACCGACCCTGGGGACGACACGGCAAGCAGCTACGTGGTTCACTGGGGCGACGGCAGCAACAGCGCCTATCCGGCTCAGGGGGCGGTCACCCACACCTATGCCAACCCGGGAAGCTACGCGATCTCGGTCGATGTTGTCGATGAGGATGGGCTGCATCCGTCTGCCGGCGCGCTCGCGGTGCAGGTCAACCCGGTGATCGGGATCGGCAACGCCGTGGCGCGTCTGACCAGCGCCGCACCCGACGCCTGGGTGACGGCGTGGAGTGCGGCTTCTGTCACGGTGCGTCACAAGGCCGACTGGGACAATCCAGGCGAGACTTGGTCGGCGGTCAAGCTGCAGAATGGCAGTCCGGTGACCCTGGCGGGAACCGACGTCTACCTCGGCGACCTCGGAGTAAGCGGTCAGACCGCACCCACCAGTGTCATCAGGCAGGAAATCGATGGCAGTGAGGGTCTGAACTTCCTGCTGGCCCAGGACGCATCACGCGCGACGCTCGATCTGTCGTACCTGAACATCAACGACGACGGGCTGGCCGGTGCTGTCGAGGCGGGGCGAGTGCAGGCTTTCGACAGCGGTGGAAATCTCGTCGGCGAGTTGATGTTCCACGGCGGCAACGCTACCGGGACTCAGGAAGTCACGATCAGTGTTGCGGCAGGCTTCCGCTCGCTGGTGGTCACGACCGGCGCTTACGACGGCGCGAACTTCATCGATGGCGCCTACGTTGATGCGAGCGGGGACTTCGCGTCGGCGCCGTTCAGCAGTGGCGGCAAGCTGCACGGCAGTGAATTCCTCGTCGATGCGGTCGAGTTCGAGTTGATCCCGCTGATTGGCATTGGCGGCTCCTCCACCCTCGACCTCATCAGCTAGGGGAGTTCACAGCCATGCGTCTCTCATCCATTACCCGACAGGAAGGAAGTCCCATGAAGTTGCTCCACTCCCATCTGCACAAGACACTCATCGGGGTGGCGCTGGCCACGTTTCTCGCGGGTGCCCCTCAGGCGGCAGAGCTTTTTTCGCAATCGAGGGTGAACGGTGGCACTGCTCTTGACGGCGCCTACTCCATTGGCCAGGCGTTTGGATTCCAGAATGCGGAACGTTACTCCCTGTCCGCGGCATCGACCTGGACGGGCCTGCGCTGGTGGGGCACCGACGCGGACGAGAATCTGTTCGTCGTGCGCATGTTCGCCGATCCATCGACCGACCTGACGGCACCCGAAATCCGGACCGTCTCTGGCTCGGTGGTGAAGACTGCCGAAGCGGGGGTCAGCGACAATGCATCGAATGCGATCTTTCGCTACGAGATGACCCTTTCGTCGCCTGAAGCGCTCGGCCCCGGTTCAGGCTACGTTTCGCTTTTCCTGGATTCCGACAGCGACTTATGGTACTGGCTCGAGGGCAGCGGTGGCGATGGCGTCAGCCTGTTTCGTGGCGTCGAGGGCGATTCCTGGCATCAGGGCGCGCCCGACCTGTCGCTCGAGTTGATCGGTCGGCAACAGCCGGGGCAGATTCCGGAACCCGCTGTGCCAGCTCTGCTGCTGCTTGCTGCGGCCGCTCTTGCTCGTCGCCGCTGCCGCTGCGGCGGACGTTGATCGGCAGGGCGCGCGGCCAGCGTCCCGCGCGCCCTGCCGTGCCGCGTGACCGTAGGCTCGCTGCAGCATCGAAGCGTCGGTTTTCGGGTCAGGATCGGCCCGGCAGCGGAATGATGGCGGCGCGGCGGAGTCGCGTCTGCGCTTGTCGACGTGGCATGAGCAGGTACCGTTCCACGGGGGCAGGGTCGCCGACTGAAGCATCGGTGTGTAGCGGAAGCTGCTGACGCCGGAGCGGGCTGCCGAGCTGGCCGCCGCTGCCGGCCCGCTGCTCGGTGGCGTCGCAGGCGAGGCGGGAACGCTTCGCCTGCGACGCATCGGCAACTTCCTGCTCGGCTGCTCCCGAACGGGCTGAATTTCCCGCTTCGTTCGCTGTCAGTGCCACCTGACTCCTTTTGCGGAACGATGCCATGAACGCCTACCCGGGCCCAGCCCTGGTGACTCTCGCCACCTCCTTCCTGCTCTTCGCCTGCGCCGCCTACGTCGGTCGCTGCCGCATCCGGTTCGGCATCAGGGCTCCGGCAACCAGTGGCCACCCGCAGTTCGAGGTCGCCTACCGCATCCAGGCGAACACCGTCGAGAACAGCGTTGCCTTTCTGCCGGTGCTGTGGGTGTTTGCCAACAGCGTCTCGAGTCTCTGGGCAACGGTGCTCGGCGGAGTCTGGCTGGCTGGGCGCGTCTGGTATGCACTCGCCTACGCGCGCGATCCGCAGACGCGCGGCGCCGGCTTCCTGGTCTCGATGCTCTGCTTCGGCGCCCTCGGCATCGGCGGGGCATGCGGCGTCCTGTTCGGAGTGCTCGGCTGAGCGCCGCTGCGCCGGTGACAGCCGCAGCCGATAGGCTGCAGCCGCTGCGCGATCTGCTGCCCCATGTCGCCCGCTACCGCGCGCAGGTCGGTCTCGCTCTGGTATTCCTGCTGCTCGCCGCCGGCGCGACGCTGGCGCTGCCCCATGCCGTCAAGCTGCTGGTCGATGGCGGCCTGACGCGGCCGCCCGCGGGCGCGCCGGACGAGCAGCTGGCGGCGATCCGCGAGCACTTTCTGTTCCTCTTCGGCTTGTCGCTGCTCCTTGGTCTGGCAACCGCTGCCCGCTTCTACACGGTGAGCTGGATCGGCGAGCGCGTCACCACCGACCTGCGGCAGGCCGTCTATGCGCACGTGCTGCGGCAGAGCCCGCAGTTCTTCGAGACGCTGAAGACGGGTGAAGTTCTCTCGCGACTGAGTACCGACACGACGGTCATCCACAACGCGATCGGCTCCAGCGTCAGCATGGGACTGCGAAATCTCGTGCTGCTGCTTGGCGGTCTGGCGATGTTGTTGACGACGACGCCGCGACTGATGCTGTCCGTCGCCGGCATCATCGTCCTCGTCGTCTTGCCGGCGGTGCTGATCGGGCGGCGCGTGCGCAGGCTGTCGCGCGCCAGCCAGGATCGGCTCGCCGACACCGGCGGCATTGCCGGCGAGGTGCTCAACGCGGTGCCGGTGGTGCAGAGCTACAACCGCGAGGAAGCCGAAGCCGATCGCTTCGGCCGCGCCAACGAAGAGGCCTTCGCCGCTTCGATGCGGCGTACCGGCACGCGCTCGGCGCTCACCGCCTTCGTCATCATCGGTGTCTTCGCATCGCTGCTTTACGGCATGTATGGCGGGGTCAGCGCGGTGCTGGCCGGCGAAATCAGCGCCGGCCAGCTGAGCCAGACGGCGCTCTACGTGATGGTCGTCGCCGGCAGCGTCGCCGTTCTCGCCGAGGTGTGGGGCGATCTGCTGCGGGCTGCGGGCGCCACCGAGCGGCTGCTGGAACTGCTCGCGACGCATTCGCCGATCGCCGAGCCGGCGCTGCCGGTGAGCCTGCCGCCGGCGGCCGGCGGGCTGCAGCTCCGCTTCAACGCGGTGCGCTTCGCCTACCCGTCGCGGCCTGCCGCCAGCGTTCTGCACGGCCTCGACCTGCACATCGCGGCCGGACAGACGGTGGCGCTGGTCGGTCCGTCAGGCGCTGGCAAGACGACGGTCTTCCAGCTCGTGCAGCGCTTCTACGACGTCGCTGCCGGCGCCATTCTGGTCGACGGGGTCGAGCTGCGCCGGCTGTCGCTCGCCGAGCTGCGCGGGCGGATCGCCGTCGTGCCGCAGGAGGCGGTGATCTTCTCCGGCAGCATTGCCGACAACATCGCCTATGGCAGACCCGGTGCTTCGGCCGATGAGATGCGGGCCGCCGCCGGCGCCGCTTTTGTCGACGACTTCGTCCGCCGCCTGCCCGAGGGCTACGACACTTTCGTCGGCGAACGCGGCCTGCGCCTCTCCGGCGGGCAGCGCCAGCGCATCGCCATCGCCCGCGCGATGCTGAAGGACGCGCCGCTGCTGTTGCTCGACGAGGCGACCAGCAGCCTCGACGCAGAAAGCGAGCGCGTCGTGCACGCGGCTCTCGATGTCGCGATGGCCGGCCGCACGACGATCGTCATCGCACACCGCCTGGCGACGGTGCAGCGTGCCGACCGCATCATCGTCCTCGATCACGGTCGCGTCGTCGAGGACGGAACGCATGCCGTGCTGGTGGCGACAGGGGGGCTGTACGCCAGACTGGCGGCGCTGCAGTTTGCTGTCTGAGGTGACCGCCCGGTCGGTCCGGGCCTGCTGCGGCTCGGTTCTCGTGTTGCTCGGCGGGGTGCCGCCACGCCATCCGTTCACACCGACGATCAGGAGCAGCCGGCTTAATGGCGCCTTCAGCTATCGGCCGCAAGATGCTTGCGGTCCCCACGGACGAGGCCTTTCCGAAATTGTGGTCATGCTCATCGAGGACGGTTCATGCAGTCGGATATCAGGTACCGCGGCAAGGAAAAGTACGATCGCAGTACAGCCCTTGCCTACAAGGATCGCCCGCGAAAGCAGCATGCCGCTGAAATGTCTCTGATCGACCGGGTCTTTCGCCACATCCCGCAAGCGCACCGGGTTCTCGACCTGCCCTGCGGTGGCGGCAGGGTGGTGGTCCATCTCGCCAGAAGGGGCTATCACGTCACGGGCGCCGACCACTCGCCGGCGATGGTGGAGATTGCCCGTCACACCCTGGACGAGAATTCGCTTGCTTGTCCGGTAGAGCAGCAGGACATCGAGGCGCTGACCTATGCGGACCGGCAGTTTGACACGATCATCTGTTTTCGGCTGTTTCACCATTTTCCGAATGCCGAGATTCGCCAGAAGGCGGTATCCGAGTTGTGTCGCGTCGCGGGAACCTATGTCGCTCTATCCTACTTCAGCCCGTTGTCGTTGACATCACTGAGAACGCGTCTCAGGATTGCCTTGGGCGGCAGGGGCTCGCAGAAGCTGACGACGCCTCTGGCTGAAGTCCAGGGTTACTTCAGGCGACAGGGCTTCGTTCTGGTCAAGGATCTCGCGCGCAGGCGCTTCATCCACACCCTGCACGTGGCCCTGTTCGCACGACGCAACTGACGCGGTGGATGGCGGGAGGTTGAGCTCGACGTTCGCGGCAGCCTCAGGGCGGGTGCGCATGCTCTGGGCGTTGGCGGCTGCGGTTCTTGGCGGACTGCTGTTTCTTGCGTGGCAGCGCTTCTACCCGGTGACGGCCGCCGACGGCTGGTCGTATGGGGTCCATCTGGACGAGCTGCCGCAGGTCAGCGCCTTGGCTATCGATCGCGATGGGTCGCTTTATTGGACGAGGGAACTGGACAAGGGGCGTGGGTCGCTCGTCCGGCGCAGCCCTGACGGCAGCGTCGCTGAAGTGCGCGGCGGTCTCTCGAAGCCGGATGGGCTGCTGTCGTTTCGCGGCGGCCTGGCGGTCAGCCAGGAGGGCGGCGACTTTCCCCTTCTCTGGTTGCATCAGGGGCAGAGCGACGAGCTGTTTGTGGGCCGACGTGTGGAAGGCCTCGCCAGCGACGGGCCGGCTCTCTATGCCATCGAGGACCAGGCGGAGGATGGGCGCCTGCTGCGCTTCGATCCGGTCAGCAGGGAGCTGACCGTCCTGCGCAGCGGTCTGCACGAGGCCGAGGGGGTCGCGATCTGTGGCAACGGCGAACTCTTCTACACGCTGAAGGGCAAGGGCAGGGGAACCGGCTCCGTCAGGCGCTGGCTGGCCGACGGCAGCGATCCGCCGCTGCTCGCCGACCTCAACGCGCCGGGTTTCCTGATGTGTGATGAAGAAGGGCTGTGGATCAGCGAGGACGCGACGCATCGGGCGCGTTTGCTGCTGCTCGACCCCTCCGGGCGTCTGCATGTCATCCTCCGCGGTCTGCGCTCGGCGCAGACCGTGCTGGCGCTGGCGCCGGGGCGCTATCTGGTCGCCGAACAGGGCCGCGGCCGCGTGCTGCTGCTCGAGCGTCAGACGGCACAAGCCCGCTGAGGCTGCTTTGCCGGCATCAGCGGCCGAGCAGTCCGCCGAGCCGGCGAACCGCGTCGTCGATCTCCGGCGTGTGCGGGTTGCCGCAGTTCAGGCGCAGGCAGTTGCGGTACATGCCACTGGCGGAGAAGAGTTCACCCGGAACATAGGCGACGCCGGCAGCGATTGCCTGCTCGTAGCGCGCGCTGCAATCGATCTCCTCCGGCAGTTCGACCCACAGCACGAAACCGCCCTGTGGCTCGGTGATCCGGGTCGCCGCCGGGAAGTATCTGACCACCGCCGCGCGCATGGCATCGACCTGTCGCTGATAGGCGCGCCGCAGCGAGCGCAGATGGCGCTCACAGGGGCCGGACTCGAGATACTCGGCGAGCACCAGTTGCGTCACCGGGTGGGTGGCGCCGCTGCTGGTCGTCTTCAGCAGGGCGATCTGCGATCGGTAGCGACCGCTGGCGACGAAGCCGATCCACAGGAGCGGATTGCTGGCGTTGGCAACCAGCAGGCAGGCGGCAACCCGGCTGTCGCGCGTCGCCAGGTCGAGGGCTTCGACCGACAGGCCGCGGCTGGGGTCGGTCGGAATCTCGAGCGCCTTCAGACCGAGCGTCTCGAGCAGTTGCAGCATCAGGTAGTAGGCCGGTGATTCGACGGCCACCGTGTCGCCGGGGCTGGTCACCGCCCGCAGGCACAGTGCGAGCGCCTCGGTACAGGAATTGGTGATGACGAACTCGCTGGCGGCCAGCGGGCCGGCCCAGCTGACCGAGCGCAACAGCAACTGGCGTACGAGCGCGGCTTCGTCCATGTTGATGTGACTGCCGCCAGCGAGCAGTTGCGGATGGCGCCGGACGACGCCAGCGTACAACCGCTGCAGCGAGGCCAGCGGCAGCAGGCCCGGTGCCGGCAGCGCTGCCGCGAGTGGTGCGACGCCGGCGGCAACGCCCGCCTGCAGGGCGCGCATCAGGCGCTGGCTGACATCGACGGCGACCGGCGTTTCGGGCGTCGACCGGCTGTCCGGCTGCGCGCGCCGGGCAACCGGATGGCGGACGAAAGAGCCCGACTGCGGTCGTGCCTCGACGAGGCCACCATCCTCGAGTTGATGCAGCGCCTGCAGAACGGTCGACACCGACAGGCGCCGCGCGCGCGACAGTCGCCGCACCGAGGGCAGGCGTTCGCCGGATCGCAGGTTGCCGGCGGCGATGATGCCGCGCAGATCCTCGTCTTGAACCGCCTGCGGCTGTCGTTCATAATCCGCGCTTGTTCAGCACGGAGGTGGACGCGCGATGAAGGTGGTAGAAGCAGGCGTCGTTCTTGAACAGGCTGTACAGGCGCTGCGCGGCCACAGTCTTGCGGTGTCCGTGCAGGCCGATGCGGCGACCC
>DDUX01000133.1:9063-32007 GCA_002345025.1 Candidatus Accumulibacter iunctus
CGGCCGGCCGACGCCAGACAGCGTGGGTGCCGTGCTGGCGCAACTGCGGCAGCCGGCCGACGCCGGCCGGCCACCACCGTTGCTGATCACCGACTATGTCAGTCCGGCGATGGCGGAGCGCCTGCAGGCCAGCCAGCAGCAGTTCGCCGATGCTCTGGGCAATGCCTATCTCGACGCCGCCGCCCTGTTCGTACTGGTGAGCGGTCGCAAGCCTGATGCCAAGGGGATGGCCGTGCGTGCGCGTCGGGGTTTCAGCAACAGCCGCCTGAAGGTGCTGTTCGCGCTGATCTGCGACCAGGATCTGGCGGCGGCGCCGTACCGGACGATCGCCGCTGCCGCCAATGTCGCGCTCGGTGCCCTGCCAACGGTTCTTGGTGATCTGCAGCGCGATGGGTCGCTGCTCGTGCATGATCGACAGCGACGCCTCAACGCGAGCAAGCGCCTGCTCGACGAGTGGGCGCAGGCTTACGCCCTTGGCCTGCGCGGGCGGACCCTGAGCGGTCGCTATGTGGCGGGGAACTTTGCCGGCTGGCCGGACTGGCACCTGCACGCGGAACAGGGGCGCTGGGGCGGCGAACCGGCCGCCCGCCTGCTCGGTTGTGATCTGCAGCCCTGCGTCCTGACCCTCTACGGCGACAGGCTGCCGGCGCGACTGGTCATCCGCGAGCATCTCGCACCGGCTGCCCCGGTGGATTACCAGGGGCTGCTCGAGTTGCGCCGGCCCTTCTGGGGCGAGACCCTGGCGGCAGCCGCGGAACCGCAGACGGTGGCGCCGGCGCTCGTTTACGCCGACTTGCTGGCGACCGGCAACCAGCGCTGTTGCGAAGCGGCGCAGGCGATCTACGACAGCCGTCTGGCGCGCGCCTTCCCGCGCCGTTGAGCGTCGGTGGCGCCCACCGCGCCGACTGGCGCTACGCGGAGGACCGCCGGACTGGCGCTGGCGGCGAGAAGTGCGTCGCGGCAACACCGGAGAGGATGATCAGCCCGATTGCCAGCCAGGACCAGCGGTCGAGCGTCTCATGCCAGAAGACGATGCCGAAGAGGCTGGCGAAGACGACCGTGCTGTAGGCGAGAGCGGCCGCCAGCAGCGTACGGCTTGCGGCATAGGCGCGCGTCATTGCCAGCTGGGCGGCTGTGGCAAAGGCGGCGACGCCGAACAGCAGGCTGCCGCTGCGCAGGTCGACCGGGTGCAGCTCGGACCACGCCAGCCAGCAGGTGGCGCCGAGCGACGATACGAGCGAGAAGTAGAAGACCGTCCGAGTCTCCGGTTCGCCACGTTGACCCAGCTCACGGACACTGAAATAGGCCATTCCTGCCAGCGCCCCGGAAGCCAGGCCGAGGAGCGCGCCGAGCAGCTGATCGGCGCCCCAGGTGGGCCGCAACAGCAGCCCGACACCGGCGAGCCCGAGCGCCAGGGCGCCGAAGACGCCGGCAGTCGGTCGCTGCCCCGAGAACGCGAGATAGATCGCCAGGAAGATCGCCGATGTGTAGTTGAGGGTCACGGCAGCCGCCAGCGGCAACAGGGTGATCGCCCAGAAGTAGGCGAAAAGCGCCGCGAAGCCGACCGCTCCGCGGCTGATCTGCCAGCGCCAGTGGGGTGTCCGCAGCGACACCCGGCGCAGGCGGACGAGCGCGAACATGGCGATCAGTGACAGCACACTGCGGTAGAAGACGATCTCCTCCGCCGAGTGGCTCGCCGCTGCCAGCTTGACGCAGACCCCCATGCAGGCGAAGAGCAGACTGGCGAGGAGCATCCAGAGCGATTGCATCGACATGCCCGAGCGCAGGAAGAGCGCCGGATTCTACCGCCAAACGGTCATGACTGTTGAGATACCCCTGATCATGAAAGTCATGACCGTTTCCCCCTCATCGCCGACCCTTCTCCCGCACACGGGAGAAGGGAGATTCGTGAGTCGCGGACGCGACTTTCACGGTAACGGCCGGCGCCGGCGTTTCGGTGGTCGCGCGTCGCGGCATCCTGCAACGACGGCGCCGGCCGGTTGGGAGGGCCGGGGGTGGGGCACGCGACGTCGCGTTCAGGCGTCGCGGCGGTACCGGCAGGCGGCAAATACCGGTAAAGTGGGCACTTCTGGGGCCATGGGGGCGATGGGGCGAGCAATGGAGAAGAACGCGCTGGTTCACCGGGGGCAGGGCAGGCGCTGGGCGACGGTTCTCGCTGCCCTGGCGTTGCTGCTGGCCGGTTGTGCACAGCCACCCGAGCCGATCAGCATCGGTTTCATCGGTGGCAGTTCCGGGCGCGTGGCCGACCTCGGCATCGCCGGCCGCGATGCCGTGCAGCTGGCCGTGGACCTGCGCAACCAGGCCGGTGGCGTCGGCGGGCGAAGCGTGCGACTGCTGAGTCGCGATGACGAGCAGAACCCCGAGACGGCGGCACGTGCCGTTCAGGAGCTGATCGATCAGGGCGTCGTCGCCATCGTCGGGCCGATGACCAGTGCCATGGCCATGGCGACGGTGCCGATTGCCAGCGAGGCGAAGCTTCTGATGATCAGTCCGACCGTGTCGACCGAAGAACTCAGCGGCCGCGACGACTACTTCTTTCGTGTCGGCTCGTCGAATCATGCCAACGCAACACAGGTGGCGCGGCATCACCTGCAGCGCCACCCAGGTCAGCGGCGCCTGGCGGTGGCCTACGATCTGAGCAACCGGGCCTACAGCGAGACCTGGCTGAACGGCTTCCGGACTGCCTTTGAGGGCGGTGGCGGGGAGCTCCTGAAGACGATCGGTTTCGAGTCGGGTGGCGAGAAGTCGCTGCGGCAACTGGCTGATGAACTGCTGGGCAGCCACCCCGAAGGCATTCTGATCGTCGCCAATTCGGTCGACACCGCCCTGTTGTGCCAGCAGATTCGCAAGTTGGGCAGTCCTCTGCCGATCCTCGCCGCCGAATGGGCTGCCACCGAGCGCCTCCTGGAACTTGGTGGCAAGGCTGTCGAAGGGCTGATGGTCGGGCAGAATTTCGACCGCAGCAGCCAGGAGCCGCGCTATCTGGATTTTCGCGAGGCTTACATGGAACGTTTTCACCGGGAGCCCGGCTTCGGCGGCACGCTTGCCTTTGACGCCGCCAACGTGCTGCTCGAGGCGCTGGCGCGACGTCAGGGCGAGCAGAGCGTCAAGGAGGCGCTGTTGAGCATCCGCCGCTTCGAGGGCCTGCAGGCGCCGATCGTTTTCGACGATTTCGGCGACGTACAACTGGGTGTGTTCATGACCGTCGTGCGCGACGGCCGCCTGCTGGTCCTGAAGTAGGCGCGATCGTGGCGCGGCCCCTCTGGCAATGGCTGGCCTGGCGCTTCATTCTGGCCGGCGTGCTGCCGCTGCTGCTGGTTGCCGCGCTCTTGCTGCAGGTCCTGCTGCCGCAGGTGACTGCCGGCATCGAGGCGCGGCATGCGGTCCTGGCGCGTGCCATCTCGGGCCAGGTGGAGGAATACCTGCGCGGTGCCGGCCGCGAAATGTCCGCGCTGGCCGCTTACGTCGGGCAGCGCGGCATGCCCCAGCGAGCGCAATTGCAGGCGATGCTCGACGCCCATGGCGGTTCCGGCGCGGTGTTCGCGGCGATCTACGTTGCTGGCGGCGACGATTCGGTGCTTGCCGTTGCGCTGCCGCAGGGGCAGCAACTGCAGCGCGACGATCTGCTCGGCGTCGACCTGTCGCGCTGGAGCGTCCTGCACGAGGCACGCAGGCTGCAGACCGCGGTCTGGTCCGAGGTCTTCCTTTCGGCGGTCAGTGCCCGCCTGGCGGTCAGCCTGGCGATCCCGGTCGGCGAACAGGTGCTGATCGGTGAAGTCGCGATCGATCGCCTGTCCGCTTTTCTCGGCAGCCTGCCGACGGAGGCCGGAATGCTCACGATGGTCCTCGACCGTCGTGGCCAGATCATCGCTCATTCACAGAGCCGGCTCGGCGGTCAGCAGATCAATCTCGGTCACCTGCCGATCATCGAAGAGGCGCTGCGCGGACGTTTCGACCGGCATGATCTCGAACTCGACGGCGAACAGTTCATGGCGACGCTGGTCAGCGTGCCGCAACTCGGCTGGACGGTACTCGTGGCGCAACCACGAGTCGACGCCTTGCGGCCGTTCCGCGCTGCCCTCTGGGTGCTCGCTGCGGGCGTGCTGCTGGCGTTGCTGCTGGGCAGCGGCGCGACGCTGCTGCTCGCCCGACGCATCGCGCTGCGCATCGGTCGCTACACCGACCAGACACACGCCATCGCCGGCGGCGATTACGGGCAACCGTGGCCGATGCTGAAGATCAGGGAACTCGATCGCCTGGCTGTCGATCTTGATCGCATGTCGCAGGCGATTCGCCAGCGCGAGCTGGCGCTGCGCGCCAGCGAGGCGCGCTTCCGCGATCTTTCGGCGCTCGCTTCGGACTGGTTCTGGGAGCAGGACGAGCACTTCCGTTTCACCTACTTCTCTTTTGGCGGGGCGATGTCGGCTCTCGAGCAGGCCGGCATCGGGCAGCAGATACTGCTCGGCAAGACCAGGTGGGAGCTGCCGATCGACCTGAGCGAGGCGGAATGGCGGGCACACCGTGCCCTGCTCGAGGCACATCAGCCGTTTCGCGACTTCGAGTACCGGATCCACTCGGAATCCGGTTTGTGGCACTGGTTTGCGGTCAGCGGCCAGCCGCTGTTTGACGATGCCGGGCGTTTCGTCGGCTATCGCGGGACGGCGCGCGACATCACGCAGCGCAAGCAGGCGGATGAGGCCTTGCGGCAGGCCAAGCTCATCGTCGAGAACAGCCCGGCAGTCGTCTTTCGCTGGCGCGCCGCGCCTGGCTGGCCAGCAGTGCTCGTTTCCGACAACGTCCGACAGTTCGGCTACACGGCCGCCGAGCTGCTCGATGGGTCGCTACCGTTTGCGAAACTGATTCATCCCGACGATGTCGCGCGCGTTGCTCGTGAACTGGCGAAGAATGGGCAGCTGGGCTGCGATCACTTCAGCCAGGAGTACCGGATCATCACCAGGAGTGGCGCGGTTCGCTGGGTCGACGACCTGACGGCGATCGAACGCAACGAAGCGGGCGAGATTGCCCATTACCAGGGAATCGTCATCGACATCAGCGAACGCAAGCGTGTCGAGGACGAACTGCGTCGGCTCAATCGACAACTGCGCATGATCAGCGACTGCAACCAGGCACTGATTCGCGCTCGTGACGAAGATGAGCTGTTGACGACGATCTGCTCGATCGTCGTCAATACCGGCGGCTACCGGATGGCCTGGGTCGGCTACGCGCAGCACGATGCGGCACGAACGCTGCGGCCCGTCGCCTGGGCGGGCCATGAAGCGGGCTATCTCGACCAGCTCGATACCAGCTGGGCGGAGGGCGAACGCGGCCAGGGTGCCAATGGTGACGCGATCCGTAGCGGTCAACCCTGCGTCATCAAGGATCTGGTGACCGACCCGCAGTTTGCGCCCCGGCGGGCGCAGGCGCTCGAGCGTGATTACGCTGCTCTCTGTGTGCTGCCGCTGCGGGACGGCGAACAGAGCTTCGGCTCGCTGAGCATCTACGCTGCGGTCGTCGGCGCCTTCGACGACGCCGAAGTCGCGCTGCTCGGCGAACTGGCGGGCGACCTGGCTTTCGGCATCGCCGTGCTGCGTACTCGCGGCGAGCGTGATCGGGCCGATGCCGCGCTGCGTGACAGCGAGGCGCGCTACCGCCTGCTCTTCGACAGCAATCCGCATCCGATGTGGGTATTCGACATCGAGACGCTGGCGTTCCTGAACGTCAATGAGGCGGCGATCACCACCTATGGCTACACGCGCGCCGAGTTCCTCAACATGAGCATTCTCGATCTCGGTGCCGACGAGCGGACGCCGCTGCTTGCCGAAGACGTCATCGCCGTCGAGGAACTCGGCGACTACACCGGTTTCTGGCGGCACCGGCGGAAGGACGGCGAGCTGATCGATGTCGAGATCGTCTCGCACGCCCTTTCCTACGAGGGGCGGCGGGCAGAGCTCGTTCTTGCCAACGACATTACCGACCGCAGGCGATCGGAGCGGGCGCTGCTGGCCAGCGAAATGAAATACCGCGAGCTCGTCGAAAACGCGAACAGCATCATCCTGCGCTGGACTCCGGCCGGCGAGATCACCTTCATCAACGAGTTCGGGCTGAAGTTCTTCGGCTACTCGGAGGGCGAACTCATCGGTCGCCATGTCGTCGGCACGATCGTCCCGCCGGTCGCGCGTGACGGCGACGAGCTGCTGCCGATGATGGAGCGCATCTGCGAGCAGCCCGAGGAATTCGCGCACAACGTCAACGAGAACATGCGTCGCAACGGCGAGCGCGTCAGTGTGTCCTGGACCAACCGGGCGGTGTTCAATGACTGGGGGCAGGTCGTCGAGGTCTTCAGCGTCGGCGCCGACGTCACCGAGCAGAAGCGGGCCGAGGCGGCAGTTCGCGAGAGTGAGGAGCGCTTTGCCAAGGCCTTCCACTCGAGTCCGGCGGCGATGGCGATCAGTGCCATCGACACGGGGTTCTACCACGACGTGAACGAGCAGATACAGAGGATGCTGTGTTATTCGCGAGCCGAACTGATCGGCAGCAGCGCGGTCGAGCTGGGCATCTGGGCCGATGCGGGGTCACGTGAACGGATGATCGAGCAGCTCCGCTCGCAGGGGACCTGCCGCGAGTTGCCGGCGCGCTTTCGCACCAGCACCGGCGATATCCGCGAAGCGCTCTATTCGGGTGAGATCATCCGCCTTGGCGAGCAGGAGGTCCTCCTGTCGCTGATCTTCGACATCACCGACCGCAAGCGGGCCGAGGAGGAACTGCAGCGCTACCGGGAGCACCTCGAGGACCTGGTCAGCGAGCGCACGCGCGAGCTGCGCCAGGCGATGGACCAGCTCGTGCAGACCGAGAAACTGGCGGCGCTGGGCAATCTGGTCGCCGGCGTGGCACACGAACTGAATACGCCGCTGGGCAACACGCGCGTCGTGGCCAGCCTGCTCGCCGACGAGTTGCGCAGCTTCGCGGCGGCGGTCGAATCGGGCAGCCTGCGCCGCTCGCAGGTCGATCGTTTCCTTGCCCGCGGGCGCGAGGCCGTCGATCTGCTGGAGCGCAACAGCGCTCGTGCCGCCGATCTGATCGGTCACTTCAAGCAGGTGGCGGTGGACCAGAGCAGCGCTCGCCGCCGTACCTTCGATCTGCGGCAGACGGTCGAGGAGATGCTGAGCGCGCTCCGCCTGACTTTCAAGCACAGCCCGCATCAGATCGACGTCGACATCCCCGCAAGGGTGATGGTCGACAGCTACCCAGGGCCGCTCGAGCAGGTGATCGCCAATCTGGTGAGCAATGCCGTGAACCATGGCTTCGTCGGCGTCGAACGAGGGCACATCCTGCTGCAGGCGACTGCCGTCGGCGAGACGCAGGTGCAGTTGCGCTGTGTTGACGACGGGGTGGGCATGCCGCCAGCGACGCTCAAGCGGATCTTCGAGCCCTTCTTCACGACCCGGCTGGGGCAGGGTGGCAGCGGCCTCGGGCTGTACGTCGTCTATAACCTGGTGACCGGCGTGCTCGGCGGGACGATCGAAGTCGAGAGCACTGCCGGCAAGGGCAGCAGTTTCACCGTCAGCCTGCCGCGCAGTGCCCCGGAGCGGGCGGCGGCCGAGGCGGGCGCCAACGACGGCCCGCACAGCAGGCTGCGGACGAGCGGACCGGTCGCATGACCGGGCGTCGCCAGTTGCTTGCCGCTTCGCCGGCGGCGCCGCCATGCATCACGGCATGGGAACGATGAGCTTGTCCCAGCCTGATCCATTGCCCTCGATGCTGCCGCCTTTCTGCCGCAGCGCGCTGGCGACACGTGTCTCGAGTTCGGCCAGCAGGGGGTCGAGATCCGTTGCTCGCCGCCGATCGATGCCACTGCGCCGCTCGGCGATCTGACGGCGGTCGGCAGCACCCCGGCGTTCGCAGTTTGCGTTGCAGGCCTCGGCGACGGGGCCGCGGGCGTTGGGTGGCTGCTGGCTCATCTCGGGTCAGTGCCGCGATGACGGGGAGAGCGCGATCGCCAGTAGTCAGACATGATCAACTCCTCGCGCGAAGGCAATTACAGGACGGGTCGAGCGCTCGTCTCGGCCACTGCTCGGGATCTGTCGTCGCCTGCCGGATGCTGTCGGGAAAGGGCGCTGCGGCATCGCTTCGCGCCGGCACGACAGAGGCTCACGGCAGGTCGACCGCTCGCCGACGGCCGCTGGCAGCCGCTGCGGCAGCGTCACGGCGCGTTGGCGCCGGTCGTCGTCGAGAGCGGGCGATCCGGAACGATCATCGCCGCTGAGGAACGCATCCGCCGAGAAGCGTGAAGCGGGTTTTACACTCACGGCCGGCGCGCGGACTGCTGCGCGCGGGCCGTCGAGGGCTCGCCGTGTACGACAGCAGGTCGGCCAGGCGGCTCTTTCTGCTAAGCTAGAAAAGGTGGAGCAGTGGCGATGCGTCAGGCCGTGTCGGCGACGCCCTGGCGAAGAACCTTCTGATCGGTGCCGATGTTCAACAATCTGAGAAAGTATGCCGCCGCCTACCTGGTGGCGACCGGTGGGCTCCTTCTTACCTGTCTGTCGTCGTGGAACGTCCGCCAGGAATTGCAGACCAGCCACTTCAAGGAGTTCGAGTGGGCTGCCGGAGACCGCATCCAGTCGGTACGGGCCGTCGCCGAGCAAGGGCTGGACGCGCTGCTCGAGATACGCGGGCTGTTCTATGCGGCACAGGGAATCGACGAGAAGGAGTTCCTCCTGTTCACCGACTCCGTTCTCAGGCGCCATTCGTACATCGAAGGGCTGCTCTGGGCGCCGTTGCTGACCTCGTCGCGGCAGGCCGTACCGGGAACGGCACCGGGCACGCCGCCGGCACGGCGTGCCGGCAGTGCGTCGGCGGCGCCAAGCGAGGAGTTGCGTGTGCCGGTCCTGCTTACGGCGTCGCGCGAGGTGCCGATTGCGACGCCCGGGGTTGATCTCAACGCGACGGGCGAACTGGCCGAGCTGTTCCGGCGTGCGAGGGCAAGCGGCAAGGTGGCGGTCAGCGGACGCATGCGGCTGGATCGCGGCGGCGAGAAGGCGGCGCACGTCATCTACGCCGCCCTGCCGGTGTATGCCCCGGGCCAGCCGGGGCGCGCTGCAGCCGCCGAGCCAGCCGATCCGCTGGGCTTCGTCATTGGCGTGTACGACATCGAGGAACTGGTACATGTCGCCATCAGTCTGCTCGAACCGCGCGGTGTCGAAGTGCTGGTTCTCGATGCATCGGCGGAAGGCGAAGCACAGTTTCTCCATTTCTATGCCAGCCGGCTCGAGCCTCGCGCCGTCGCTGCCGCCAGCGGGCTGCTGCCGGAAGCCGATGAGGGGCAGCCACGGATGGTGGTGACGATTCCGGTGGGCGACCGCCAGTGGACGGTGACCTGTGTCGCCACGCACACCTTCCGAAGTGCCGAGGCCTTTACCAAGGCGCACTGGTCGGTGCTTGTCGGCGGACTGGTGTGCACAGCGCTGCTCGGCCTGTATCTGGTACGCAGTCGGCGCGAAATGGATAATCGAATCCTGCTGACGCAAACGATCTACGAGCGTGAGGAGCTTTTCCGCCAGCTGGCGGAGACGGTCGATGTCGTTTTCTGGGCGATCAGCCCCGATTCGGCGCGACTGGAATACATCGGCCCGGCATTCAGCAGGATTGCGAGGTGCCAAACGAGACTCGAAGATCAGACGCCGGCGCTGCTGTTCGACGTCTTCGCGCCCGAAGATCGCGCCAGACTGGTCGACGCGATCGGCCAACTGCGGCGCGAGGGTGGGCACTTCAGCATCGTCCTGCCGCTGGCGGGCGGCGATCATGGGCTGCGCTGGCTGCGTGTCTGCGGATTTCCGGTGCGCGAGCCGGATGTCGAACTGGTCCGGATCGTCGGTTTTCTCGAGGACATCACCGAGCACAAGCTCGCCGAGGACGCGCTGCGCGACTCGGAGGCCAGGTTGCGCACGCTGTTCAACCACTCGCCCGACCTCATCTTCACCGTCGACGGCGAGGCCAACATCCTGCTCACCAATCGGCCGTGGCCCCATCCGGCAGGCGCCGCCGGCGAGAAGCGCTCGCCGCTGATCCTGCCGCCGGAAGTTCGCCCGGGCTACCTGCAGCGATTGCGGCAGGTCTTCGCCAGCGGGCGGATCGAACATCTGCAGTATCGCTCGAGTGACGACACCTGGTGGGAGGTCCGGATGGTGCCGATCAGCACGGCGACGACGGTGAAGGCAGCGATGGTGGTGATCAGTGACATCACCGAAAACCGCAGGCTGCAGTGGCAGGCGATCCGCAGCTCCCGGCTGGCTTCACTGGGTGTGCTGTCGGCCGGCATCGCGCACGAGATCAACAACCCGAATCATGCCATTCTGGCGAACGCCGGCCTGCTGGCGCGAATCTGGAACGATGCCTTGCCGATTCTCGACGAGTATGAGCAGGAGCAGGGGGACTTCCTGCTCGCCGGGCTCGGCTTTGCCCAGGCGCGGCTGACGATCGCGCGTGGCATGAACGACATTGCCGAGAACGCCAAGCGGATCCGGAAGATCGTCGATAATCTCAAGCACCTCGGCAAACAGGATCGCGGGCACATGGACGAGCTGGCGGACATCGGCAGAATCCTGCACGCGGTGGCGACGCTGCTCGACACCCGGATCAGGAAATGCACCGACTGCTTCGCGCTCGACCTGCCGGAGTCCCTGCCGATGGTTCGCGGCAACGTGCAGCAGCTCGAACAGGTATTCATCAACGTCATCGTCAATGCCCTCGAGTCGTTACCGGAGCGCAACCGCGCCGTCCGGGTGTCGGCAAGAGCGAAGCCGGCGGACGGCCGGCTGATCGTCGAGGTCGCGGACCAGGGACAGGGAATTCCCGAGGACGTCATGGCGCAGCTCGGCGAGCCGTTCTTCACCACCAAGGCGGAGAGCGGCGGTACCGGGCTCGGGCTGTCGATCTCGTCGTCGATCGTCGAGAAGCACGGCGGGATGATGAGGTTCGAGTCGAACACCGACCTTGGGACGACGGTCAGCGTCGATCTGCCGATTGCCACGGAGGAGTGAATGAAGGAGAAGCCGTTTTCCAGCCTGCCGGTCTTTCTCGTCGATGACGAGGAGTCCGTCCTGCACGCCACCGCCGCCGTGCTGCGCAGCGCCGGCGTCACCCGGATCGAGATGGTGAGCGACAGCCGGGAGCTCTTGCCGGCGCTCGAGGTGCAGCCGGCGAGCGCGCTGCTGCTCGACCTCTCGATGCCGCATGTCCCCGGCAACAAGCTGCTGCCGGACATCGTGCACCTCTACCCGGAGGTCCCGGTGATCGTCATGACCGCCGCGCAGGATGTCGAAACGGCCGTCAGCAGCATGAAGGAGGGAGCCTTCGACTATCTCGTCAAGCCGGTCGAGGAAAGCCGGCTGGTGGCGAGCGTCCGGCATGCGCTGGAAGTCCACTCGCTGCGACGGCAGATGGGGGTCCTCAAACGCTATCTGCTGTCCGACTGCCTGCAGAACAACGAGGCCTTTGCCGGCATCGTCACCAACAGCCGCAAGATGAGGGCACTCTTCCAGTACCTCGAGGCGGTGGCGGGTACCGCTGAGCCGGTGCTGATTTCCGGCGAAACCGGTGCCGGCAAGGAGATGTTCGCGCACGCACTGCACAAGCTCAGCGGTCTCGGTGGCCAGTTCGTGCAGGTCAACGTCGCCGGCCTCGACGATACACTCTTCTCCGACACGCTTTTCGGTCACAGGAAGGGGGCCTTTACCGGCGCTGACCAGTCGCGCGCCGGACTCATCGCCCAGGCCGCCGGGGGCACGCTCTTCCTTGACGAGATTGGCGACCTGTCGATGGCTTCGCAGGTGAAGCTGTTGCGCCTGCTGCAGGAGCACATGTACTTCCCGCTCGGCTCGGACGTCGCGCGGCCGAGCGACGCGCGCGTCGTCTGCGCCACCAACTGCAACTTGGCGCAGATGATGCGCCAGAACCGCTTTCGTTCGGATCTCTTCTTCCGCCTCTCGGTGCATCAGATCGAGGTGCCGCCGCTGCGCCAGCGCAAGGAGGACATCCCCTTGCTGCTGCAGCACTTCCTCGACGAGGCAGCAGCCCTGATCCGGAAGCCTGTTCCGGAACCGTCGAACGAACTCATCACGCTGCTCTCGAACCATCATTTTCCCGGCAACGTCCGTGAACTGCGGGCGATGGTCTTCAACGCCATGGCCCTGCATCGCGGTGGGTCGATACTGGCGATGGACAGCTTTCGTCAGGCCATCCAGAAGCAGCAGAAGGCTGGCGCCGACCTTCCGGCCAGTGACCCCGCGAGCGAAATGCCGATCCTCATTCCCGGTCGTTTTCCGACGCTCGACGAAGTCGAGGATGCCCTGGTCGCGGAAGCACTCAAGCGGGCCAAGGGAAATCAGGGGGTTGCCGCGACCCTGCTCGGCCTTTCCCGGCCGGCACTCAACAGGCGCCTGGCGCGGCGCGCAGCGCGAGTCGAGCCCTGACGGGGGGTCGGCACCCGCCGACCCCGACCACCGTTTCCCCCTGCGGCACAGGTGAACGCGATCGGCTCGCGTCGCCTGTGGTCGTCCCGCGGCTGCCGCCGGCACAAGCCTTCCGCGCTGCTGGCCGCTGCCGGCATGGGGGTGTGCGCCGTCGACGTTCCGAACGTCTTTTCGCACGGTTACCCAAGTTCCTGGATAACAACGCCAAAGTAGCCAGAATAATGCTTTCGGGGTGAAACGTGGTGCGTTTCGTTACACCCCCACGGCGAGTGCTACGAGCGCCTGAAGGACCATGCAACAATATGGTTTAATGGATTCTTGCGATTTTTTCTGCGGCTGGCATGGATCATGCTTGCGCAACCGGTCAGCGCCTGCCGGGTGCGAGGGAATCCAAGACAACAACCATAGGGCCGCTGCATGAGCACATTGCTGATCCTGACGATCGTGACGGTCGCCATCGTCCTCTTTTTCGACTACACGAACGGCTTCCATGATGCGGCGAACATCGTTGCGACGATCATCGCGTCGCGCGCCATGACGCCGATACAGGCGGTCATCATCGTCGGCACTTTCGAGTTCCTCGGACCGTTGCTGGGCGGGACGGCGGTCGCCAACACGATCGGCAAGTTCGTCACTCTCGGCGACGTGCAGGCAGTTCTGTCGCTGGCCATCCTGATCAGCGGACTGGTCGGCGCCATCGCCTGGAACCTTGGTACCTGGTACTTCGGCATCCCGTCCTCGTCCTCGCACGCACTGGTCGGCGGTCTGATCGGCGCCGTTGTCGTTTCCGCCGGAGTCGACAACGTCGTCTGGGGCTTTTCGCAGATGATGCACGGCCAGCTGACCGGCATCATGAAGGTCCTCGCCAGCCTGGTCCTTTCACCGATCATCGGCTTCTGGGCAGGATTCCTGATGTTGCGCCTGCTCAACGTCCTCCTGTTCACCGCCACGCCGTCGGCCAACAAGGGACTGCGCTACGCACAGTTCTTCACCGCCGCCGGGCTTGCCTTCTCGCACGGAGCCAACGATGCGCAGAAGAGCATGGGAATGCTGACACTGGCGCTGTTGCTGGGCGGTTTCATTCCGAGCTTCGAGGTGCCGTTCTGGGTGATGCTGGCCTGCGCCATCGCGATCACTCTCGGCATTCTCTCTGGCGGCTGGCGGATCGTCCGTACCCTCGGCTTTGCCATCTATCGCGTCCGCCCGATTCACGCACTGAGTTCGCAACTGACGTCGGCAATCGTGATTCTCACCGCGTCGGTGATCGGCGCACCGGTGTCCACAACGCATGTTGTCTCGACGTCGATCATGGGTATTGGTGCTTCGGAGCGTCCGAAGGCCGTTCGCTGGAAGAAAGCCAAGGATATCGGCATCACCTGGCTGATCACCATCCCGGGCTCGGCCCTGGTTTCCATTCAGACTTTCGCCATCGTCAACCTCTTTCTCCTAAAGGCCTGAACATGTCCAACGCCGCTACCGCATCGACCTCGCTCACCCGCCGCATCCTGCATCGCGTCTTTCCGAAGGTTCCCAACTTTTTTGCGCTGCTTGCCGAACAGAGCGCGCAGGTGGGACGCAGCGCGGCTTTGCTCGTGGACTACATGGGCTCCGGCACTTCCGATGTCGCCAAACGGATCGTCGATGCCGAGTACGAGGGGGATCGACTGAAGGTGCGCAACCTGACGCTGCTCAACGAGGCCTTCTCGACGCCAATCGACCGCGAGGATCTGCACCGGGCAATCATCAATCTCGACGAAATCGTCAACAGCTGCAAGACGATCGTCGTCGAAATGGACTCTGACGTTCTGGCGCTGAAGGCCGACAAGTATTGCCTGGAGATGGCGGTCTGCCTCAAGGACGGGGCCGAGGCGGTGGCGGCGGGTTACGGCCGCCTGGCGAGCGATCCGAAGGCGGGCCGCGCCGATGCCGAGAAGTCCGACAAGGCGGTGCGCAGCCTGACGCGGACTCATCGGCGTGCACTGGCCGAGCTGTTCAACGACGACGATTTCCACAACATCTTCCGCCGCAAGGAAATCTACAATCAGCTGCTGCGCGCCGGCGACCGTCTGAACATCTGCAACAGCACGCTCCTCGACATCGTCGTCAAGCTCTGCTGAGTCCGGCCGCCGTCGGCGGCGCGCTGCTGCACTGCCGACCGGCTTTTCTCACCCAGGCACGCTGCTCGCTGCTGCATGCGCTCGCGCCATGCTTGGCCGGGCTGCGGTCGGCACCTGCCCCCAGGGTCTCTGACCGACGTGCCGCCAGAGCGTCCGCGTGGCCGGGCCGCGGCTCGCACGGTACTGGCTGCCGACCTTCGCCTGCGGTGATGCCAGCGGCGTCAATGTTGCCTGAGCGGCAGCGGCTCGGCTCTTCCCCGGCGGTGTAACCTTTGCGGTCACCGCAGGCCGCCACTACCACCTCCCAACAGTCTGTTTTCCTTGCGGAAATCGGCCGCTTCCGAGCGCTGGCGGTGCTTGCTGCGCTCATTTTGTTGCACCGGTCAGGGCGCCCGTCGGCGGCTCAGAGAGACATGGTGAAGCTTGTTTTTGCTCGACTATCTGCCTGGTATTTCCCCCTGGCACGGCTCGTGCTTAATCCGGTTGACGAGACTTTTCGGCACCATCCCGTAGGAAAGGCTGCCGTTCCTCGTGTTGCCGTGGCTGCGATGCCAGTTCAATTCTCAGGAGCTTGAAGATGAGCATGGAAACCGAACTCAATCTTTCACTGACGCCTGGCGTCGCCAGCCGCCTCGCCAGGCATCGTCTGCTGAGCGACGCCAAGCCGCTCCGTCAGCGGGTCTTCAAGACCTACTACGATACCCCGGATCAGCGCCTGCGGCGAGAGCGGGTGGTCGTTGGCTACCGCAAGCAGGGGCGGCACTGGCTCTCGTCGGTGAAGCGGGTGAGTTCGCCGGATGGAAGAGGCGCCGAACGTTGCCAGTGGGAGATGAGCGGTGCCTTCGGCGATCTCGACTTCTCGCACGTGGAAGATGGCTCTTTGCGCGAGTGGCTCGAGTCGTTGCGCAACGACCTGCGGCCGGCATTCACGACGAGCTTCACCCGTCGCGCGTGGGTGCTCGAGCCGCGCGACGGCGTGCGCATCGAACTGGCGCTCGATCGCGGCTGGATCGAGGCCGAGGGCCGCCGGCAGCCGATCTGTGAGGTTGGTCTCGAACTGCTTGCCGGCGGCGTTGCCGACCTTTTCTCGGCCGCTGGCGAACTGCAGGCCGAGCTGGCCCTGCACCCGGAACCGGCGAGCAAGTTCCAGCGTGGCTACGGGGTGCTTGCCGACCAGACACTGCAGGTCGTCAAGGCCGCGCCCGTCGACACCGACGCCGGCATGACCGTGATCGCCGGCTTTCGCACGATCGCCCTGGCTTGCCTCAGGCACCTGCAGAGCAACGAGAAGGGTGTTTGCGAAAGTGACAACCCGGAGTTCGTCCACCAGGCGCGGGTTGCCATTCGTCGCCTGCGATCCGCCATTCGTGTCTGGAAGCCACGCCTGCCGGAGGCTTTCGTGGCCGAATACGATCCGCTCTGGCAAGCGCTGGCCAGGCAGCTCGGCGAAACGCGCAACTGGGACGTCTTTCTTGCCGAGACGCTGCCGACGATCATCGCGGCTTTCCCCGAATGCCCGCAAGCGGATCAGCTGGCGAGCCACGCCAGTCGGCGCTGTGCAATCAATCGCCAGGTCGCGGGCAGTGCGTTGAGCTCGGGCGAGTACTCACGCCTGCTGCTCGACTTCACCGCTGCCGTCCTGGCGCTGCCGGAGCGTGAGAACCGGCGGCTGGACGTCTTTGCCCCACGTTGCCTCGACAAGCGGGCCGGGAAGGTGTGGCAGCTCGCGCAGGAGGCGCTGACCAGCGACGCGACCGCTCGTCACCGTCTGCGCGTGGCGTACAAGCGCCTGCGCTACGCTCTCGAGTTCTTCGCGCCGCTGTTTCCCGGCGAGCTCCTGCGCAACTACCATCTCTCGGCCAGCGGTCTGCAGGAGATGCTCGGCCAGCTCAACGATCTGGCGGTTGCGCGCGAACTGGTCGAAGAGGCTCTTCCGGGTGCTCTGGGCGAGGGCATCCTGCGCTGGCTCGAAGCGCGCAGTGACGGGCTGCTGCCGCAGCTCGAAGGCCTGCTCGGCGACTTCTACGGGCAGCGCGTTCCCTGGCAGCACGATTCCTGACCGCGACGGCAACGCAAACCCGTCGAGCAGTTCTCCTCACCGACGACTGCGGCATCCCCTCGCTTGCCCCAGGCGATGCCGTAGCGCGACCATCCCTGCCGGGCTCGAATCACCCCCGCTGCTCGCCGCCGAGCGCTGTGCGGCCGCCGGCAGTGGCTGCCGCACGCCATCTCGCGCACGGCCGGCTGATGCCAAGCCCGGGGTCGCCGCCGGGTTTCCTGAACACGCGGCGAGCGCCTGACACCACGCTGTGCGTCGCTTTGCCCAGCGAACCGGCGAGCGGTTGCGGGGCTTTGTCCCGGCAGCGCTCGCCCAGCCTTGGTGGCGCTGCACTGGCTTGAACGGATGGCGTCCGGGCATTGCCGTGTAACGCAGTAGCTCTCGGCGATCGCCTTCGACCCTCTGGCAAAAGACTGTATTAAAAGGAAAAGGTCTCTTCCGGAACGTCCCTGCGACGTTTTCGCGTGCATTCTGTTGCACCCCCGATGCGCCGGGCAGCTCCGCAGTGGTGTTCGCAAGTTACTGATTTTCTGGACCAAGACGGCGGGTCGAGTGGCTGGCACGGTTCATGCTTTTATCGTGTTGAGAAGACGGAATGCAGAGGTCACTGGCGGTCACGAGGTCGCCGGCGGGTCTCGGGCTCCGGACGCAACAAGAGACAGGTGAAGCGTGTGACGATGATCGAACTGATCCCGGTGGTGCGCAGAGCACGGCCGATTGCCCCCGCCCCGGGATTGTCCGGGCTCTTCGGCACGATAGAGCAGCAGGCACAGACGGTGGTCAAGCTGGCGACAGCGGCGGACGCGGTTCTGCAGGGCCGGGAATCTGCGCATTCGGTCCGCCTGTTCGATCTCGAACAGCGTCGCGAAGAACTCTGGCGTCGCAGTCGTGCCGCCATCGATTCGCTTGCCGACGACAGTCGCGGGCTGGAAGACGTCCGCTGGACCATGGAAAGCCTTGATCGGGCCGCTGCCGGGTTGTTTCGGGCCGCTACCGCTTGCCAGGCTGGAAACTCCGCATCGGGTCTGTCGATTGGCCGGATGCTGCTGCACATCCGGCGTGAGAGCGAGGGTCTGCAGGACGGTTACGCGGGGCTGGCGCGCGGCGGGTCGTGCGTGCAGTGCGGCGCCGGGGATGCAGAGGGCAGCCGGAACCCGCTTGGCAGCTATCGCGCCATGGCGTTGCTCGAACTGCTGCCGACGGCTGGGGCGGGATGGCCACAATCACCGGACGAGCTGGCGGCGATCTACGGACCACATGCTGCCGATGGCGCACCCTGGATTGCCCAGATGCATGAAGCCTTGCGCGACATCGCGCGTGAGCTGGCGAGCGCCGGGGCGATCCTGAAGCGGATCTCGCAGCGACTCGCCGATGGTCTGCTGTTCCAGGAGCAGCGCCCGGGCGAGCCATGCTTCAACGTGCCGCAGGGCTCTGCGGCAATCTGACAGCAGCGCCAGCCGCGTCACGGCTGGCAGCGACAGGCACAGGCAGGCCGGACACAGCTGCCGGAAATCAGCTTCACTTTCATTGTTCAGGAGAATCATCATGGAAACACAGGTGCGAGTGGCAGAGCGGTCAGCTATCTCGACGTCGGTCGAGGCCAGTCTCGACAGCTATCTCGATGGTGTCGCCGATGCGAGCATGATCTTCAGGTCAGCGGTCGACGCCTATCTTCATGATGGCTCCGAAGGGGCATGCTGGCAGCTCGCGAGGCGCATTGCCGACCTCGTGCGCGTGCTCGACGACATGCAGCAGACGCTCGAGGTGCGTCACGCCGCGCAGTCGGCGATCGACGGTGTGAGCTCCGCCATGCTCGAGCCGCTGACGGGCCTGAGCCGCATCCTGAAGGACATCAAACGGCAGATCACGGGTTTTGCCATCGAGTCCGGTTTCACCCTCTCCGGTCGTCGCATGCCGGCGCATCTCAGTGCCGACGTGCAGGAACTGACGGACGAGGTCTGCGCCGCGATCGACGCTCTGGTCGAAGCTTGCCGCCCCGGCAGGCAGGACTGGCACCGGTCGGCGGCGGGTGATGGCAAGCGCGGTGTCGGCTGGCACGAAGCACAGGCCGATCGTCTGTCGACGGCACTGCTGCGCCGGATTCTTGCCGACGAGGCGCTGCATGTCGAGGCAAGGCTCCTGCTGGCGCAGTTCGTCGAGGAGATCGATCGGGTGGCCGATCAGGCCGAGCGTGTGGCCAGCGAGCTGCACACCGGCAGCCTGAGCGGCAACAGCATGGCTGTCGTCGGCTATTCCCACTGACCGGTGCCGCACTCCCTGGTCCCGGCGGCACCGACACAGTGCGCTTCCCCGGGTCGGCGGCGCGCTCCTGGCGCGTGACTGCACCCGGCGTCCGGCGGCGACCGACCCGTTGCGGCGAGATTGCTCGTCGCCACTCAGGAACAACGAAACGGGGGGCCTAAGCCTGTGGAATTGACGGTAACACTCAGGAACGACAAGCTGATCGGCGACTTTTGGGGCGGGCTGGCGGCGATGCTGGTTGCCCTGCCGTCGGCGATCGCCTTCGGTGTCACCATCTACGGCGCCATTGGCCCGGCCTATGCCGGTCTTGGCGCGCTGGCGGGGATCCTCGGCGCAACTGCGCTGGGATTGGTGGCACCGGCTTTCGGCGGTACCAACCGACTGATCACGGCACCGTGCGCACCGGCTGCGGCCGTTCTCTCGGCCTTTGCCATCGAACTCGTACAGCATGGTGTCGCGGCGCCGTCGATCGTCCTGATGCTGACCGCCCTCGGCCTGGTGTCCGGGGTGGTGCAACTGCTGCTCGGTTTCATGGGCATCGGCAGCCTGATCAAGTACATCCCGTTCCCGGTCGTCAGCGGATACCTGACGGGCGTCGGACTGATCATCATCGGCAGCCAGATTCCGAAGTTCCTTGGCGCGCCCGGCGGTACCTCGTGGTGGCGGACCTTGATCTCGCCCGAGCTCTGGCAATGGCAGAGTGCAGTGATCGGCGCCGTGACGGCGGCGGTGATGCTCGGTGCCCCGCTGGTCACGCGTGTCGTACCGGCAGCGATCCTCGGCCTGCTGGCCGGCGTCCTGAGCTATTTCGGCCTTGCCTCGATCGACGAGTCGCTGCTGGTCATGGAAGGCAACAAAATGATCATTGGCCCGCTCGGTGGCACGGCGTCGAGCATGCTCGAGGCGATCACCGGCCGCTGGCAGGAGATCGGCGAGCTCAAGCTCAGCCAGATCGGCAGCCTCCTCGGGACGGCCTTCACGCTGGCGGTGCTGCTGTCGATCGATACGCTGAAGACGGCGGTCGTTCTCGACGCGTTGACGCGCGGTCGCCATGACTCCAACCGCGAACTGGTGGCGCAGGGTCTCGGCAACGTTGCTTCGGCGTGTGCCGGCGGCATGCCGGGGGCCGGGCAGATGGGGGCGACGCTGGTCAATCTGGCGAGTGGAGGTCGCAGCCGGGTGTCCGGTGTCGTCGAAGGGGTGTTGTCGCTGATCGCCTTCCTGGCGCTCGGCAGTTTCATCGCCTGGATCCCGGTGGCGGCGCTGGCGGGCATCCTGATCGTCGTCGGCATGCGCATGATCGACCGACACAGCCTGCATCTGCTCGAGTCGCCATGGACGCTGCTCGACTTCATGGTGATCGTCGCGGTGGTCGTCGTCGCCGTCGGCTACAGTCTGATCGCCGCTTCCGGCGTCGGTATCGCGCTGGCGATGTTCCTCTTCATCCGCGAGCAACTGAGCAGTACGGTCATCCGCCGCAAGCTTGATGGCGGCAGCCGCTACTCGAAGCGGGTGCGCCTGCGTCACGAAATGGAGCTGCTCGAAAAACAGGGGCATCAGACGGCGATCCTCGAATTGCAGGGCAGCCTGTTCTTCGGCACCAAGGATCAGTTGTACACGGCGCTCGAACCCGAGCTTGCCCGGCGCCGCTTTCTCGTTCTCGACATGCGCCGGGTGCAGTCGGTCGACGTGACCGCCGTGCATCTGCTGAGCCAGATCCGCGACTCGCTGATCGAGCGCGAGGCCTTCCTGATCTTCAGCAGCCTGTCGCATGTCCTGCCGAACGGACGCAACATCGGCGAGTTTTTCGATCAGATGGAACTCACCCGGATGACCGAGCATGTCAAGGTGTTCCCCGAGCTCGACGACGCGATCGAGTGGATCGAGGACCAGATCCTCGGTCAGAGCCCGGTGCAGGATCCGACGCTGGCAGCGCTGGAACTGAGCGACCTCGAACTCTTCCGCGATCACAAGGAAGAGACGCTGATCGATCTCGAGGCCTGCCTCGAACGGCGGACAGTTGCGAAAGGCGGCAAGGTCTACTCCTTCGGCGATCCGGGCAACGAGCTCTACCTCATCCGCAAGGGTGCGGTACGCATCACGCTGCCGGCCGCCGGCGAGGCGTCCGGGCACCACGCACTGACCTACGGCCGTGGCGACTTCTTCGGTGGCATGGCGTTCCTGTCGCAGATGACCCGTTTCAACGACGCCACCGCGCTCGAGGAGAGCGAACTCTTCGTGCTGCAGCGGGAACAGTTCGAAAAGCTGCGGGAAGAGCACAAGCGCCTTGCCTGCCATTTGGTCGAGGCGGTCGCCAAGGTTCTTGCGTTGCGCCTTCGCTATTCGGACAAGGAACTGATGGCGATGCAGGAGTAGCCCCGGGGTGTACCCGAGAGCGTCCCGCTGCCGCTACGGTGGCGCCATTCCCGCCGGCGGGATGCGGGTGCGTTGTCGCGCCGGTCCGCCGCTGGCGATCTGCTGCAATCGCTCCGGAGTCGGGCAGCAGTGGTCGATTTCGGGTATCATCAGGCGCGCGCCAGTGGGACGGGATGGCGCCACCCCCCTGGGAGACGAAGAATGTTTCAGCATATCCTGCTGCCGACCGACGGCAGTCAACTGTCGCGAGACACCGCTGAACGCGCCGTGTCTTTTGCCAAGGCGGCCAATGCAAGGATCACCGCCCTCTACGCCAAGCCGCTCGGGAACACCGACAACGTTGGCGACCTCGTCGAGCCGGCGGTCCTCGACCGCCTGGTTGCGGGTTCCGATGGCAAATCGAAGGAGTATCTCGCTTTCATCAGGAAGCTGTGCAAGGATGCCGCGGTCGAATGCACGACGCTTTCGGTGGTCAGCGACTCACCATGGGAAGCCATCGTCAATGTGGCCGAAGACAACGACTGCGACCTGATCTTCATGTCCAAGCATGGTCGCGGCGGTCTGACGTCGCTGTTGCTCGGCAGCGAGACCTATCGCGTGCTGACCCACTCGAGCATTCCGGTCCTGGTCTATCGTCCGCCGGAGGTCGACGCGAGCCGCCGCAAGGCCAAGGAAAAGGCCAGGGAAAAGGAACGGAAGCGCGCCTGACCAGGGCTGCCGCCGGTTGCGGCCGCCGACTCCGGGCGCGGGGGAGCGGGTTGCCTGCAAGGGTCGGCGCCTGCCACCGGAGCGTGTGCCGGTGCGCCGCCACCGCGCCCGGTCCGCACCCGCATCGGCGATGACGCCCGGCTACTGGCAACAGGCATCCGGCGATCTGGCGCTCGCCGATCCGGTCCTCGGCAGCCTCGTCGAGCGTTTCGCCGGCATGGCACTGGTCTCGCGCGGCGATCCATTCGTGACCCTGCTGCGCTCGATCGTTGGCCAGCAGATCTCCGTCAAGGCGGCCGACAGCATTTGGAGGCGCTTGCAGGTCGTCGTCGCGGAAATCACTCCGGCCAGTGTCCTCGCCTGCGAGCACGCCAGCCTGCGCGGTTGCGGTCTGTCGGCGCGCAAGGTCGAGTACCTCGTCGATCTCGCCCGGCACTTCGCCAGCGGACAGCTCGACGTCGAGCACTGGTCGCGGATGAGCGACGGCGATCTCGTCGCCGAACTGACCAGGGTCCGCGGCATCGGCGTGTGGACTGCCGAGATGTTCCTGATCTTCAACCAGTTGCGACCCGATGTGCTGCCGCTCGACGACCTCGGATTGCAGCGTGCCGTCGCCATCCACTACCACGCCGGTGAGCGGCCGCCGCGACGGGTGCTCGTCGAGCACGGCGAGCGCTGGCGGCCGTGGCGCTCGGTGGCCACCTGGTATCTCTGGCGCAGTCTCGACCCGCTGCCGGTCGAGTACTGAGGCCGGGGGCTGCCGTCTCCGGGCTGCGCCATCCTCCGTCAGGGTGGACTGGCAGGCGGCAGGCCGCGCGGCCCTTGTCCAGCAAATTACCCATGCCGGGCACCTTGGTTTTGACGCCCGTTGGCTCAGCGTCTATGCTTTATTTTACTTTGTCAGATTGCTCCTAGATCGGGAGAGGGTCCGTGT
>DDUX01000097.1:0-9370 GCA_002345025.1 Candidatus Accumulibacter iunctus
CCCCCCCCCCCGCCCGGCCGGGCGCCCCGGTGAGGGACGTCGATGCCGCCGGCGATCGGCGGCGGCGGCGCAGCGAACACGGCAGCGACGCCTTTCCAGCCTATAATGCCGAGCTTTTTGCAGGCTCAAGCCAATGTGGTTCAAGAACCTTCAACTCTATCGCCTGCCGCAGGGCTGGGCGGCCGAAGCCGAGAGCTTCGAGCACCAGCTTGCCCGGCTGCCACTGCCGGGCTGCGGCGCCAGCGATCCACGCAGCCTCGGCTGGGTGGCACCGCGCGATGGCGGATCGCTGCTGCACGCGCTCAACCAGCAGTGGCTCGTTGCCCTGGGCGTCGAGGAGAAGCTGCTGCCGGCATCGATCGTCAAGCGGCTGGCCGGTGAAAGGGCGCGCGAGATCGAGGAAACCGAGGGCCGACGGATCGGCCGCCGCGAGCTGCGCGAACTGCAGGAGCAGATGACCCTCGAACTGCTGCCGCGCGCCTTCATCCGCCGCCGCACGACGCATGCATGGATCGACCGCGGCAACGGCTGGCTGGTCGTCGATGCGGCGTCGCCAGCCAAGGCCGAGGAAGTCCTCGAGCATCTGCGGCGCTCGCTCGACAGCCTGCCGGCGAAGGTGCTGAAACCGGTCCAGTCGCCGTCGGCGGCGATGACCGGCTGGGTCGCCGCAGGTGAAGCGCCGGCGGGCTTCACCCTCGACCAGGACCTCGAGCTGCGTTCGGCCGAGAAGGCGAGCGTGCGTTACGCCAACCACCCGCTCGAGGGCGAGGAGATCCGGCGGCACATCGCCGACGGCAAGGTCGTCACCCGCCTGGCGATGACCTGGAACGACCGCATTTCGTTCGTCCTCAACGACCTGCTGCAGATCCGGCGGGTCGCCTTCCTCGACATCCTCAAGGAGCAGTCGGAGAGCCAGACCGAGGATGCCGACGAGCGCTTCGACATCGACTTCACGCTGATGACTGGCGAGGTCGCACAGCTTCTCGCCGACCTGCTGACGGCACTCGGCGGCGAGGCGCCAGCCGCCGTCTGATTCGCTGACGGCTTCGCTGGCTGGTCGCGAGACGCCTCTCGCCGGCGATCGCGAGCGGGCAGCAGGCGCGCAGGGTCGCGGCGGGTCTGCTGCCGCCCCCTGGCGAGACTGGCCAGTGCCGCCAGTGCAAGCGCAAGCAGGCTGGCACCAGCCGGCTCGGACACAGCGTTGGCGGCAACCGGGGCCCCGCTGATCTCGAAAATCCTCAGGTCACCGTCAAACGACAGGTAGATGCGACCGTTACGGTAGGCAAGCCCGTCCGGATCGGGTCGTTTCCTGAAACCTTCCGTCGGCGTCACCTGGACGGCATAGGGCGAACCGGTCAGCTTGTGGTAATCGCTCCAGTCGCCGGGCTGTGCGTTGTCCGGGTCGACGAACAGCTCGTCGATGCTGATCGTTTCCGTCGGACCTTGCCCATTGGGGTCGAAGATGATCAGCTGTCGGCTTGGGTAGGTCCCGACGATCAGTCGTCCGTCGTCGGTTGACTGGCACCGTCCGGGTTGGCCGAGATTGAAGCCCACAGGCTGCCGCCCTGGGTGAAGCTCAGACCCTCGAATTCGTAAACAAGGGCAGGAAAGCGCTTCTGTTCGTCCGTGAAGTTCGCGCCTGCGCCGGTGACCAGGTGGCGAAAGTCATGGATGGCGGTCAGCGAATAGGCATGCACCTGAGCCATGAAGCCAAAAAGTGCAGCGCCCAGCAACAACGAAGGAACAGGATTGCTGCCGATCATCTCCGCCTCCCTGCAAAATCCCGCCACCCCGGGCCTCATGGCAGGAGTATCAGGACTCCTGGCGGCCCGGTCAAGAGCGGCGACGAAGGCCGACCGATGCCATAAGGCGCAGCCGCTGGCGAGGCTGAAGACAGCGGCCGGACGCGTCGGCAGCGAACGCGCATCGGATGTCCCGAGACGGGCACCGGAAGAAAACGCCCCGCCGGTCTCCCGGCGGGGCGTTGTGGCTGGCTGCCGAAGGGACGGCTACACCGTCACCGTATCGGCGACCTCACTGAACTCCCTGATCTGATCGAAGTTCATGTAGCGATAGACGTCAGCCGCCTTGGCATTGACCGCCTGCACCTGCTCGAGATACTCGGCCGGAGTCGGGATTCGGCCCATCAGCGCACAGACGGCGGCAAGTTCGGCGGAACCGAGGTAGACGTTGGTGTCGATGCCGAGCCGGTTCGGGAAGTTGCGCGTCGAGGTCGACATCGCCGTGCTGCCCTTGCGGATCTGCGCCTGGTTGCCCATGCACAGCGAGCAGCCGGGCATTTCCATGCGCGCGCCGGACTTGCCGAGGATTGCGTAATAGCCTTCCTCGTTGAGGATCATCGCGTCCATCTTCGTCGGCGGTGCGATCCACAGGCGGGTCGGGATGTCGGTCTTGCCTTCGAGGACCTTGCCGGCCGCGCGGAAGTGGCCGATGTTGGTCATGCACGAGCCGATGAAGACTTCGTCGATCTTGGTGCCGGAGACTGCGGAGAGCAGCTTGACGTCGTCCGGATCGTTCGGGCAGGCAACCAACGGCTCCAGCACGTCGGCAAGGTCGATCTCGATCACCGCGGCGTACTGCGCGTCGGCATCGGCGCGCAGCAACTCGGGGCTGGCGATCCAGGCTTCCATCGCCTTGATGCGGCGGCCGAGCGTGCGCGCATCGGAATAGCCGTTGGCGATCATCCACTTCATCAGCGTGATGTTCGAGCGCATGTACTCGATGATCGGTTCCTTGTTCAAGGCCACCGCACAGGCAGCAGCCGAACGCTCGGCAGCCGCGTCGGAGAGTTCGAAGGCCTGTTCGACCTTGAGATCCGGCAGCCCTTCGATCTCCAGGATGCGGCCCGAGAAGATGTTCTTCTTGCCCTTCTTCTCGACGGTCAGCAGGCCTGCCTGGATGGCGTAGTAGGGAATCGCATTGACCAGGTCACGCAGCGTGACGCCGCGCTTGCCTGCTTCGGCGAGCGAGCCCTTGAAGCGCACCAGCACCGATTCCGGCATGTCGAGCGGCATGACGCCGGTGGCGGCGGCGAAGGCAACCAGACCGGAGCCGGCCGGGAACGAGATGCCGATCGGGAAACGGGTATGCGAGTCGCCACCGGTGCCGACGGTGTCGGGCAGCAGCAGGCGGTTGAGCCAGGAGTGGATGACGCCGTCGCCGGGACGCAGCGCGACGCCGCCACGGGTGCTGATGAACGACGGCAGTTCGCGGTGCATGCGCACGTCCACCAGCTTCGGATAGGCGGCGGTGTGACAGAAGGACTGCATCACCATGTCGGCCGAGAAGCCGAGGCAAGCCAGATCCTTCAGTTCGTCGCGCGTCATCGGACCGGTAGTGTCCTGCGAGCCGACGGTGGTCATCCGCGGTTCGCAGTAGGTACCGGGCAGAACGCCCTTGCCTTCAGGCAAGCCACAGGCACGGCCGACCATTTTCTGCGCCAGCGAGTAACCCTTGCCCGGGTCGGCCGGATTCTGCGGCAGGGTGAACAGCGTGGACGGCGGCAGGCCGAGCGCCTCGCGCGCCCGGGTCGTCAGCCCGCGGCCGACGATCAGCGGGATGCGGCCGCCGGCGCGCACTTCGTCGAGGATCACCGGCGTTTTCAGCTGCGACTCGGCGATGACGGCGCCGTTTTTCAGTGCGGTGACCTTCGAGGTGACGGCGTCGATCTTCAGTTCGATCTCGTCGCCCATGTCCATCTGGCCGCAATCGATCTCGACCGGCAGTGCGCCGGCGTCTTCCATGGTGTTGAAGAAGATCGGGGCGATCTTCGAACCGAGGCAGACGCCGCCGAAGCGCTTGTTCGGGACATAGGGAATGTCCTCGCCGGTGAACCACAGCACCGAATTGGTCGCCGACTTGCGCGACGAACCGGTGCCGACGACGTCACCGACGTAGGCGATCAGGTTGCCCTTGCTGGCGAGCGCTTCGAGCTGCTTGATCGGGCCGCGCTCACCCGGCTTGTCGGGATCGATCCCGTGGCGCGGATTCTTGAGCATCGCCAGCGCATGCAGCGGGATGTCCGGACGCGACCAGGCGTCGGGGGCCGGCGACAGGTCGTCGGTGTTGGTTTCGCCGGTGACCTTGAAGACCGTCAGCTTCTGCGACGCCGGAACCTCGGGGCGCGAGGTGAACCACTCGCCATCGGCCCAGCTCTTCAGCACTGCCTTGGCGTTGGCGTTGCCGCGGTCGGCGAGTTCCTTGACATCGTGGAAGTAGTCGAAGACGAGCAGGGTCTTCTTCAGTCCCGCGGCGGCAGCCTCGCCCGTCGGGCCGGCGAGGAGATCGATCAGCGGCTTGACGTTGTAGCCACCGAGCATCGTCCCGAGCAGTTCGGTGGCCTTGAGCGGCGAGATGAGCGCGCACGCCTCGTCGCCCTTGGCGACGCGGGCGAGGAATTCGGCCTTGACCTTGGCGGCATCGTCGACGCCGGCCGGGACGCGGTAGGTGATCAGCTCGAGCAAGGTCTCCTCTTCGCCCGACGGCGGATTCTGCAACAGTCCGACGAGTTCCTCGGTCTGTTTGGCAGTCAGCGGCAGAGGCGGAATACCAAGCAAAGCGCGCTCGGCAACATGGGCACGGTAGGCTTCCAGCACGGCGACGTCCTTTCTCAAAGGGTTACGGCAACGAAAGCGACATTGTACTGCATGGGTGCCCGGGCAGCGGCGGCAACCGCCGCCGGCAGCCGGGCGACCAGGCGCAACAAAGAGCTGACACCCGCGCGCTGCCTTGTCTATAATGCGCCGATGGACCTCCCGACCAGCCTTCTGTTGTCGATCCTCAGCGCCGTTGCCGAAGCGGCGCTGGAACCGGCTGCCGAGCAGCCGGCCGCGCAGGAAGCGTACGGCTTGCCGCGCGCGCTGCCGGACGAGGCGAGAAAGGGCGTCATGCAGCCACCCGCAGGAGACGGCTACCTGACCATCAACGGGCAGCATTGGCCGCTCGCGCCGACGGCCCAGATCCGCAACCGGCAGAACCTCATCGTCCTGCCGATGCAGATCGAGGCGGCGACCGAGGTCGTCTATGTCACCAACGCCGACGGCGCGATTCATCGCGTCTGGATGCTGACACCGACCGAAGCGGCGGTGGCGCGCCCTCGCTAGATCAATCAGGAAAATATGGCAAGAAAGCTGTTCATCCGCACCTTCGGGTGCCAGATGAACGAGTACGACTCGGACAAGATGGCCGACGTGCTCGGCGCGTCCGAAGAGATCGTCCGGACCGAAACCCCCGAAGACGCCGACATCATCCTCTTCAACACCTGCTCGGTGCGCGAGAAGGCGCAGGAGCGCGTCTTCCACGACCTCGGCCGGGTGCGGCGGCTGAAGCTGGCGAGGCCCGACCTGGTGATCGGCGTCGGCGGCTGCGTCGCCAGCCAGGAGGGCGCGGCGATCGTCGCCCGTGCCCCCTACGTCGACGTCGTCTTCGGGCCGCAGACGCTGCATCGGCTGCCACAGCTGATCGCCGAGCGGCGCCGCCTCGGGCGCTCGCAAGTGGACATCTCGTTCCCCGAGATCGAGAAGTTCGACCACCTGCCACCACCGCGCGTCGACGGCGCGGCGGCCTTCGTCTCGATCATGGAGGGCTGCAGCAAGTTCTGCTCGTTCTGCATCGTTCCCTACACGCGCGGCGAGGAGGTTTCGCGGCCCTTCGACGATATCCTTACCGAAGTCGCCGATCTCGCGGCGCAGGGGGTCGGCGAGGTGACCCTGCTGGGGCAGAACGTCAACGCCTACCGCGGCGCGCTGGCGGGCAGCGGGCAGGCGCTGACGGGCGAGATCACCGCCGATCTGGCACTGCTGATCGAGTACATCGCCGAGATGCCGGGAATCGAGCGCATCCGCTACACGACTTCCCATCCGCGCGAGATGTCGCCGCGGCTGATCGAGGTCTATGAGCGCGTTCCCAAGCTCGTCTCGCATCTGCACCTGCCGGTGCAGTCCGGCTCCGACCGCATTCTGGCGGCGATGAAGCGGGGCTACACGGCGCTCGAGTACAAGAGCCTGGTGCGCCGGCTGCGTGCGGCGCGCCCCGACCTCGCGCTGTCCTCCGACTTCATCGTCGGCTTCCCGGGCGAGACCGACGCGGATTTCGAGAGGACGATGAAGCTGATCGACGATGTCGGCTTCGACGCTTCGTTCTCGTTCATCTACAGCACGCGCCCCGGCACACCCGCAGCCGAACTCGACGACGATACGCCGCAGGCCCTGAAGCTGGAACGTCTGCTGCGCCTGCAGAAGCGGATCGACGAACTGGCGCAGGAGGTATCGCAGGCGATGGTCGGCAGCGTCCAGCGCGTTCTCGTCGAGGGCGTGGCAAAGAAGGACCGCAGCGAACTTGCCGGACGCACCGACAACAACCGCGTCGTGAACTTCGCCGGCGACGCCGACGAGCTGCTCGACCGTTTCATCGACGTGCGCATCACCGCCGCGATGCCGCACTCGCTGCGCGGCGAGATCGTCACCAACCGAAGCGAATGCCCGTGAACAGCAGCGCCGCCCCCCGCAACCGCGTCACCGAACTCCTCCTCTCGCCGGTCAACAATCGGCAGCTCGCCAACCTGTGCGGGGCGCTCGACGAGAACCTGCGCCAGATCGAGACCGCCCTCGACGTGTCGATCGCCCGCCGCGGCGAGCGTTTCACGCTGCGCGGCGAAGCCGCCCAGACCGAGCGCGCGTCGGCCGCGCTGCAGCGCTTCTACGCGCAGGCCAAGGAGACGCTGTCGGTGGACGAGATCCAGCTCGGCCTGATCGAATTGCTCAACCGCCCGGTACGCAACATCTCGTCTGCTGGCGGCGTCTCGCCAGCACTGATGACCCGCAAGAGCGAGCTGCACGGCCGCACGCCGCGACAGATCGAATACCTGAAGAACATCCAGGACCACGACATCACCTTCGGCACCGGACCGGCGGGCACCGGCAAGACCTACCTCGCCGTCGCCTCGGCAGTCGATGCCTTCGAGCGCGAGTTGGTGCAGCGAATCGTTCTCACGCGGCCGGCGGTCGAGGCTGGCGAGCGACTCGGCTTCCTGCCGGGCGACCTGGCGCAGAAGGTCGATCCCTACCTGCGGCCGCTCTACGATGCTCTTTACGATCTGATGGGCTTCGAGCGCGTCGGCAAGCTGTTCGAGCGCGGCGCGATCGAGATCGCGCCGCTCGCCTACATGCGCGGGCGGACACTGAACCACGCCTTCATCATCCTCGACGAAGCGCAGAACACGACACCCGAGCAGATGAAGATGTTCCTGACGCGCATCGGCATCGGCGCCAAGGCGGTCGTCACCGGCGACGTGACGCAGATCGACCTGCAGCGCGGCCAGAAGAGCGGTCTGATCGAGGCACGGCTGATCCTGCGCGAGGTGCGCGGCATCGCGTTCACCGAGTTCCTCAAGGACGACGTCGTCCGCCACCCACTGGTGGCACGCATCGTTTCAGCTTACGAAGCGCACAGCGCGGCGCTCGCTGCCCCCAGCACCGCAGCGGTCGGCAATGGCGAAGCGCGACGCTAGGGGCTGGCAGCTGACGGTGCAGTACGCCGTCAAGCGGCGCCAGCTGCCGCGGCGCAAGCACGTCCGCCGCTGGCTGCGGGTGGCGCTGGCGGACAGGGGAACGACGGCCGGCGAGGTCACCGTCCGCTTCGTCGGCGCCGGCGAGGGTCGCCGCCTCAACGCCGAGTATCGCGGCAGAGATGAGGCGACCAACGTCCTCTCCTTCGCCTACGACGATGCACCGCGGCTGCGCGGCGACCTCGTCGTCTGCGCGCCGGTCGTCAGGCGCGAGGCCGACGAGCAGGGAAAATCGTTGCGCGCTCATTGCGCGCATCTGGTCGTGCATGGCATGCTGCACCTGCTCGGTTACGACCACGAGGGAGATGCGCAACAGGCGGCGCTGATGGAAGCCGAGGAGCGCCGCATCCTCGCCGCCCTCGGCCATGCCGACCCCTACCGCGAGCAGGAATGATGCGTCAGCGGCGCTGAGCGCGGACAGACGGGCGCCGCATCGCTGCTGACGCCTCATTCCTGACAAAGGTGATCATGGAAACAGCCAGTACCGGCGGCAAGGCCGGCCTTCTCGAGCGTCTTTCCTCGCTGCTGATGCGCGAGCCGGAGGACCGCGAACAACTCATGCAGTTGCTGCACTCGGCGCATCAGCGCAAGCTGCTCGACGCCGACGCCTTCGGCATCATCGAGGGCGCGCTGGCGGCGTCGGAAATGCGCGTGCGCGACGTGATGGTGCCGCGGCCGCTGATGGAAGTGGTCGAGGTCGGCGATTCGCTGCACACCGTCATCGAGCGCGTGAACAGCACCGCCCACTCGCGTTTTCCGGTGATCTGCGACACTCCTGACAACGTCGTCGGCATCCTGCTCGCCAAGGATCTGCTGCGCGTCGAACACGACGCCCCGTTCTCGCTGCGCGACTGGGTACGACCGGCGGTGTTCATCCCCGAGTTCAAGCGCCTTGATGTGCTGCTGCGCGAGTTCCGCGTCTCGCGCAACCACATGGCGATCGTCATCGACGAGTACGCCGGTATTGCCGGGCTGATCACGATAGAGGACGTTCTCGAACAGATCGTCGGCGAGATCGAGGACGAGTACGACTTCGACGAGGCCGACCCCGACATACAGCTCGATCAGAACGGGCTCTACCGGGTCAAGGCGCACACCCCGCTCGAGGACTTCGATGCAGCCTTCGGCACGCACTTCGATGACGGGACCTTCCAGACGATCGGCGGCCTGATCCTGCACCAGTTCGGGCGGCTGCCGCAGTTCAACGAGACGGTCAGCATCGCCGGACTCAGCTTCCAGGTCCTGCGCGCCGACAATCGCCGCATCTACACCCTCGTCGTCGGGCGGGCGGCAACGGCAGAGGCACAGCAGCCTGGTTAGGACCCTGCGCCAGCGCTGCCTGGCTGCCTTCATCCTTGGCGCACTGATGGTGACGGCCTTTGCGCCGCTCGCCTGGTTCGCCGTCGCCTGGCTGAGCCTCGGCGGCCTCTTCGCCCTGCTCGGCCGAACGATCGATGAAGGCTGGCGCCCCCGCGACGGTGCGCTGATCGCTGCCAGCCATGGCTGCGGCCTGTTCCTCGCCGGTGTCTCGTGGATTCATGTCAGCCTCAGCGTCTTCGGCGGCATGCCGGCAGCAGTCGCGGCGCTCGCGACCTTCCTCTTCTGCCTTCTTCTGTCGGTCTTTCCGGCGCTCGCCGGCGCGCTCCACGTGCGACTGGCGGCGAGCGGCTGGCTGCGTCGGGCACTGCTCTTCGCTGCCCTGTGGACCCTTGCCGAATGGCTGCGCTCCTGGGTGCTGACCGGTTTTCCCTGGCTCACCGCAGGCTACGCGCAAACGCCGCCGAG
>DDUX01000097.1:9711-19960 GCA_002345025.1 Candidatus Accumulibacter iunctus
CGGTGCTCTGCTCAGCGAGGTCGTCCGGCGCTGGCTGTCGACCGGCAGCTGCCCGGCGCGAGGCTGGCTGCGCTGGTGTCCGGCATTGCCGATCGCCGGCATCGCCGTGATCCTCGCCGCCGGCCACCTGCTGCGCGACGTGCGCTGGACGCAGCCGGTCGGCGAACCGATCTCCGTCGCCCTCCTGCAGGGCAACGTGGCGCAGGAGATGAAGTGGCGGCCCGAACGCTTCGCCGAGTCGTTGCGCACCTATTACCAGCTGGCGCGCGACCACCCGGCGCAACTCATCGTCATGCCGGAGACCGCCCTGCCCGCCTTCCTCGACCAGGTCCCGGCAGAGTACCTCGACGCGCTGCAGGAACTTGCGCAGAAGCGACACGGCGACCTGCTGTTCGGGGTCGCCGTCAACGAAGGCCGCCAGCGCTACTTCAACAGCGCACTGAGCCTCGGCACCTCGGGCAGACAGCGCTACGACAAGGTGCATCTGGTGCCTTTCGGCGAGTTCGTTCCGCCCGGCTTCGCCTGGTTCATGGCGATGGCCAGCATCCCGATGTCGGACTTCACGGCCGGCTCGCCCCGGCAGCCGCCGCTTTCCCTGGCCGGCCAGCAGGTGGCGGTAAACATCTGCTACGAAGACGTGTTCGGCAACGAGATCATCGCCGCTCTGCCGGCGGCAACGCTGCTGGTGAACATCTCGAACGTCGCCTGGTTCGGCGATTCGCTGGCGCCGGCGCAGCACCTGCAGATCGCCCGCATGCGCGCGCTCGAAAGCGGTCGCGTGATGCTGCGCGCGACCAATACCGGCATGACCGCCATCGTCGATGTGGATGGCAGCGTGCGCGCGGTCCTGCCACCCTTCACGCGCGGCGCACTGCAGGGCGAGGTCAGCGGCCACGCCGGGGTCACGCCCTACGTACGCTGGGGCAACTGGCCGGTCGTCTGCCTGGCACTGCTGCTGCTGGCCGTGACGCGCCACCGCAGGAGCCGGGCTGAACCCTGATCGGAGCCCGCCGAACCCGAGCGAGATGCCGGCGCGCCGAGCTCAGAGCCGATCGGCTGCTTCCTTGCAGAAGCCCGGCTGGACAGTCCATTGCCGCTGCTGAACCACCAGCATCGCCTGATACGCGGCGATGGCAACCAGCTGCGCATCGTCGTACTTGGCGATCACCCTGAGCATGTCCGGGTGGCTGTTGCGACGCTTGCCATCGCGGATGTCGACCATCTGCTGCAGCAGGTAGCGGTAGTGCTGGCCGGCGATCACCGGGTAGAACTTCTCCCTGACGCCATCGCCGTTCGGCTGGTGGCACTGGACGCACTCCCTGTTGTACAGCACCTGCCCGTAGGCAACCAGCTTCGCCGCATCGGCGCCCTCGTACTTCCCGGAATCACGAGGCACGCAGAGGGTCCCGAGATAGGCCGCGACGTTCGCGATCGCCTGAGCATCCCGCAGCTTCATCGCGAACGGATACATCGTCGGGTTCGCCCGCAGGCCCGAGCGGATGTCTGCGAGTTGCTTGATCACCACGGTCGGATGCTGGCCGGCCAACTGCGGAATGCTCCCGTGCGGATTGCCACGACCATTCGGCAGATGGCAGGCTTCACAGTAGGCCTTGTAGTCTTCCTGCCCTGCCTTGACATCCCCCTTGAGCCTGAGGGCATCGGCCATCTCGGCAGTCTTCTCGTTCCACCTGTAGTCCTTGCTCCCGCTCGCGGCGGGCCCGTCCCCGGGAGACGCCGCGAGAGCATGCGCGGCAGCCAGCGAAAGTGTGACGACGACAATCAGTCCCTTGTACATGCCCATCTCCTCCTTGCTGTTTTTGGAAGGTGCAGTCCACGGCGACGCCGTCAGCCAGTATGCGTCGTGGCCGTGGGTCGGTCAAGGCCGGCTGCCCGTGGCCTTGCGGGCAGAGGGATCTGGCCCCAGTGATCGGCGCCAGGGCGGACTGGGCTGCTGCCCGGGGAACCGGCTCGGTGCCCGGGCAGCCAGGACTGCCCGGCAGCGGGCCAGGCAGTCTGCCGCTGGCAAGGCACTCCAACAGACGGCAAGACCCGGCAGGCGCCAGCTTTCAGCCGAGCTCGCGCGCCACCGTCGCCACCGAAGCGGCGTCCGGCAGGCGGGCGAACTGCGCCAGCATGTGATCCTTGACCAGCGCCAGCAACTCGTCGACGCGCGCTGCGGGCATGCCGATCTCGGCAGCGACTGCAGCCACGACGGACAGTTCATCGGCGCTCAGTGCGCCGTCGGCATAGGCGACCATGAGGCAGAAGGCAATCACGAGGTCGCGCTGCGCCGGATCGCCGAAGGCCCGGCTGAACTCACCGGGCCGGACCGGCTGCAGACTGGCGAAATCCGGCCAGGCGCCACCGTCGCCGGCGCCTTCGTAAAACAAGCGGATCAGCGCCACCTCCTCGGCGGTCTGCGCGCCATCGACATGGGCGATGTGCAGCATCAGACGCGTCGCGGCGATGGTCTGGTCGGTGGCGAGGGATACGTTTGCGAGCAAAGGGAACATGAGAACTCCTTCAGGGTAGGATCTGACGCCGCAGTTCGGCGAGCCGTTCCTGCACATCGGCTGCCGACAGCGAGCGGAAGCGCTGTGGCAGCAGCGAGCGACGCGAGGTTTCGGCCACCGCGAGCATTTCCATGTAACGCACCATCGCCGTTTCCTGCGGTGGCATGAAGTCTTCGCAGGCCCGCGCCAGCAGTGCCGGCGTCACTGCCGCCACACTGCCTGAGGCGGCAGCCTGCGGCGCGCCATCGGCGAGGCGCAGCCCACGTTCGGCAAACTCGGCGGCGAGCAGGGCGAGCGCCTCGAGATCGGCATTGGAATAGCCATCGAGGGTCGCGCAGGCCGCCAGCAGGGCGTCCTCGGGCATATCGAGCGGCACGCGATAGCGATCGCAGACGGCGTGGATGACGGCAGCGCGCTCGGTGGCGTTCTCGGCATAGAAGAAAGGGATCTTGCGGTCGAGACGCCCCGGGCGCTTGATGTCGGTGTCGAGCTTGTCGGGACGGTTGGTCATCAGGATGAAAAGCACCTGGCCGCGATTCTCGGGATCCGACATGAACTCTTTGAGGCGGGCGATGACACGCGAACTGGTGCCGCCGTCGGCATCGTCGCCCTGCCGGCCGAAGCTGCGATCGCCTTCGTCGATCACCAGCGCGATCGGCCCCATCGCCTTGACCGTCGCCAGCACCCGCTCCAGATTGGCCTCGGTCGAGCCGACCCATTTCGACCGGAAGTTCTTCAGCGCGATGCCGGACAATCCAGCCTCCTTGAGAAAGGCCTTGATGACGAAGGTCTTGCCGGCGCCCATCGGACCCACCGCCAGCAGTCCCATCGGCGCCCGCGTGCGGTCGCCGCTCTGAATCAGACGCGCGATGTCGAGCAGTTCGCCCTTGATGTGCGCGTTGCCGCCGACGGTCTCGAGCCCGTGCCGCGGCTCGATGAACTCGATCAGGCCGGCGCATTCCTTCTCGATCAGCTCGCGCTTGCGCTGGCGGACAACCGCCAGCACCTCGCCAGCCGGGTCTTCGCTCGCCGGCAATTTGCGTGTCGGGTCGACGATCTGGCGAATCTCGGCCGGCGTCATGCCGGCGGTGATCGCCGCCAGCTTGTCGGCGCGCTCGGCGGCCTGCGGGCTGCCCTGCAGCAACTCGGCAATGAGCGTCCGCCGCTGCGCATGACTCATCCCCTGCGGCGCCTCGCTGGCGACGATGCTGGCGAGCTGGATCAGGCGCAGGCCGGCGGTCTGCCCGGCCAGTTCCGCGGCCTCGGTCGGCGACATGGCCGGCGCGTAATGGCGGATCGCCGCCAGCCGGCTGGCATGGTCGGGCATCGGCAACTCGATGGCGACGACGCGCGGATTGGTGAGCAGCGCCGGGCTGAGGTCGGCCAGCGATTCGCTGACCAGGATGACGACGTTGTCACGGTCGGCGAACTCCGCATCCAGCGACCAGCGGTGCAGCGCGGTGAAAGCGCCGCGCTCGTCGAGCGATAGCAGATGCAGTTCCGCCGCCGGGAAGATCGTCCCGGCGTAGGGGATCAGCAAGGCACTCGATCGCTGCTCGCGCATCTGCCGTTCGAGCGATTCAAAAATGCCGCTCAGCCCCTTGCCTTCGAGATGTCGGTAGAGCTCGACGCGCTCGCCGGCGCTGCCCCCCCGAATGACCCGCACGCCCCGGTCAATGCTGAGCTCGAAGATGTTCTGCTTGTTGTCCCGCAGCAGGACTTCGCTGAGGAAGGGCTGCAACGTGCGGTAGCCGTCACCCGCCCGGTAACGGTCGAAGACGTTGCGGTAGAGGACGAACACCGCTGCCTCGCCAGCGAGGTACTTCTGGCGCAGCGTTTCTGCCCACGGCGGCAACGGCGGTCGGGCCGCGCTGCCGCCGCTCACCAGCGCACTCCGGCTGCGACGACCATCACATGCTCTTGCCGGCTGCTTCACCCTGCGCCGCCCGCGCCCGCTTCATCTCCTCGAGCTGCTGCCGGGCAGTGATCGCGCCGCTGCTCTGGCGCAGCCGTGCCAGCTTGACATCGAGGTCGGAGTCGCGCAGCTCGCTGCCCATCTTGGCCTCGGCGACGGTATTCTTGATGTGCTCGCGAACGTTGTCGAGCGCGCGCACTTCGGCATCGACCGACAGGCCTTCGAGCTGGTTCTGGATCTTCAGGCGTGCCTGCGCGCTCTGCATCTGCGCCAGCATGCGGTCCTTCTCGTCCTTCAGCTTCTGGATCTCGGACTTGACACCCAGCAGCGAATCCTTTGCCTCCTGGGCGTCGTTGCGCGCCTGCTCCATCTCCTGCTCGAGTGCCTTGACGCTCGCTTCGAGCGCGTTCTTTTTCTGGATGAGAACGATCCCGAGCTCGTCCTGGCCGGTGGCGAGGGCGGCGTTGAGGTCGGCCGAGATCGCCGCCAGTTCGCCGCGTTCACTTTCGAGTCGCGACGAGATCTCCTCGCGCCGGCGCATGATCGCCGCCGTTGCGCTCTTCAGCTTGCCATACTTCTCGATCATCGAGTCGATGGCGTTCTGGTAAGCGATCTCCGGATGCCGCTTTTCGACGTCGGTGATCCACAGCGAGACGAAGCCCGACCAAAGGTTGGACAGTCGTCCGAGAAAATTGATGTCAGCCATCGCCTTCTTCCTTTCTGCGGCCGCAAGGGCGGCCAGACATGGTTAATGTGAAAGTCGCGTCAGCGACTCGCGAATCTCCCTTCTCCCGCACGCGGGAGAAGGGTCGGGGATGAGGGCAACGGTCATCACTTTCATCATCACGGGTGTCTCAACAGTCATGACCGTTAGCGGGTGTTTCTCCGCCTGTTCTGCGCGTTCGTCGGCCAAGCCGGCCCTAAGCGCCGCGCCGCCCGCCGCCCACGGCCACCAGTCGCCGCTGGCGGGCGGCATCGGCTGCCGGTTGCGGCATCGTCACGCCTGGCAGCGCGTCGGCAAGATCGCTCGCCAAGTCGGCCTCGATGTCTTCCTGCAAGCGCAACCTGCCAATCGCCTCCTCGAGCCGCACGCCGACCTCTTCGGTCACCGGCAGGGTCATGATCGTCTGGTAGATCTCGTCGACCTGATCGGGCATCGACAGCATTGCCGCTTCCAGCGCCCGCCGCCGGCTCTGCATCCGGTTGTGCCGCTCGATGACCGCCGCGTAGTCGGCGCGCGCCTTGTGCAACTGGCGCAGGTCGGTGCCGCTGCGCGGCGCTGCCAGCTCCCGATCGACGGCCGCCAGCCTGGCTTCGATCTCGCGCGGGTTGACCGACTCGGCGCGGTCGTCCATCACCAGCAGTGCCAGCCACATCGCCAGGTACTCCAGGGTGACCTCGTCGAGCTGTTCGACATCGCGCCAGGCAAGGCGCCCCTGCCCGCTTTCAGCCCGCTGGTAGAGCGACTGCACGCGTTCGTACATGCGCTGATAGGTGCGCAGGGTCGCCGCTGGCAGGGCACGCTTGCCGGCACGCTTCTGAATCTCGTCGATCAGCTGCGCGCGCGACGCCTGCCGCAGCTTCGCCCGCCAGCGCCGGTCCACGCGGTCGCGAAAGGTCGGCAGGGAGGGGATGTGCAGCGCCGCCAGGATGTCGCCCGCGGCGAAGGCGATCAGCGGGATGGCGCCGACGCCGAAACCGAAGGGAATCGAGAGAACGGCGCCGAGCGCCAGCGAACCGAGGAAGGCATAGAGGTTGGTCTGACTGGTCAGGACCTCCCTGACGTAGGAGGGTTTGCCTTCGGCCATTGCTAGACGGTCACCCTGATCTGGCCCTTGCCCGGACTCGCCTGGTGCAGCTGGTCGAGAATGCGTTCCTCGAGCGCGAGCGTATCGCGTGCACGTTGCCAGGCTGGCGAGCGCGGGCGCGGCTCGCTGATCTGGAAATCGTCGGCGACACGCGCCGGCTGCGTGCCAAGGACGATCACGCGGTCGCCAAGAACCAGCGCCTCGGTGACATCGTGCGTAACGAAGACCACCAGGCACGGCCACGAACGATGCAGCTCGATCAGCAGCCGCTGCATCTCGTCGCGCGTCTGGGCGTCGAGGGCGCCGAAGGGCTCGTCCATCAACAGGATGCGCGGACGCAGGACGAGCGCACGCGCCAGCGCGACGCGCTGGTTCTGGCCACCGGAGAGTTGCGCCGGGCGCAGGCCGCGCTTGTCCGACAGCCCGACCGCCTTGAGGATGTCCTCGACCCGCTGCCGCCACTCCGCTTCGGCGACGCGCTCGCGCCAGAGCCGGAGCCGGAAGGGGAAGGCGACGTTGTCGAATACCGTCAGGTCCGGGCGGTTGGCATAGCGCTGGAAGACCATCACCGCGTCGTCGTGCGGACCCTGGCATTCGACGCCGTCGATCAGCACCCGGCCGCCGCTCGGCGAGACGACACCGAGCGGACGGACGCCGCCGAGCATGTGCAGCAGGGTGCTCTTGCCGCAGCCGGAGGGACCCAGCAGCATGTTGATCCCCGGCTGATCGAAGCGCAGCGAGACGCGGTCGATGACGCGCGTGCAGCCGCCCCCCGGCAACGGATATTCCTGGACGATGTCCTCGAGGACAACCGACAGCGGCTGTGCTGCCGGCGCCGCGATCGCTGCCTGCGGCTGTGCCACGCTCACTGTTCCGTCTCCCACGGATACAGCCGGCGCTTCAGCCAGACCATGAACTGGTATGTCGCCAGCGCCAGGGCAATGATCACCATGATGCCGGCAAACACCTGATCCCAGGCGCTGAAGCGCCGCGCATTCTGGATCAGCTGCCCGAGTCCCTGGCGCGCGTTGACGTACTCGGCAACGGTGATATAGGTCCACATCACCGAGAAACCAACGATTACGGCGTCGGCGATGCGCGGCATGGCCATCGGGATGACTGCGCGCTGCACGCACTCCCACGGCGTCGCACCGAGGTCGCGGGCACCGATCCAGTAACTCTGCGGCACTGCCTGGATGGCGTCACGCACCATCGGAATCAGGTAAACGACCGCACCGATGAACAGGAAGACGATCTTCATCGTCTCGCCGATTCCCAGCCACATCACCAAGATCGGCAGCAGCGCCACCACCGGTGCCGAACGGAACGGGTCGACCAGAGGCGAGAGGACCGCGTTGACCCTTGGAGCGGCGCCCATGGCGATACCGACGGGAATGCCGATGGCGATCACCAGCGCGCCAGCGACGAGCAGGCGACCGACCGACCAGAGCGTCGCGGTGAGCAGCATGCTCTGCCCTTCATGCCAGCTCAGGTACGCCAGCGCAGCGAGCACATCCCACGGCGCCGGCAGCTTGGTCGCACTGACCAGCCCGGAAGCCGCCAGCAGGCTCCACAACAGCAGCAGCGCGGCGACCGCGGCGACTCCCAGCAGACGCCGCTGCCGGCCAGCCAGTGCCGCGTAGGGGTTCCAGAACTCGCTCATCCGCCGACGATCACCGCTTGCGCCCGTCAGCGGCCGCCGTACACGGCCACCCGCGTCGTCCGGTTCATCGCCCGGCAATCCTCGATCGTCAGTCCCTCGGCGGCGGCGCTGGCTTCGACACACAAGGGCCGATCGGGGCCATTGCCGACGATCTTGAAGCGCTCCCGCGGGAACTCCCACTGCGTCACCAGGTAATCGACGACCGCCCGCGCGCGCGCTGCCGAAAGGCGCAGGTTGGTCTCGCGCGCCCCGGTGGAATCCGAATTGCCGCTGACCTCGAAGTAAGCCTTGCCGTTGTTCTCGATGAACGGCACCATCTCGCTGTCGACCGTCTTCTGCGCGCGCTTGCTCAGCTCCGCACTGCCCGAGGCAAAACCGACGGTCACCGGCTTGGTGACCATCGCCTGCTTCTGCGTCGCCTCGGTGAGGGCCGACTGGGTGAAGGTCTCCTGCGGCTTTGCCGCCGCTTCGGCAGCCGCCTTGTTCTCGCTCAACAGCGCCTTGATGAAACGATAGTCGAAGCTGTCCTGCGGCGCGATCACCGGCGACTTGGGATTCGCCAGCGCCCCCGCCTTGCGGTAGATCTCGTCGAAACGCTTGTAGACCCGCTCGTAGTGATTGGTGCCGCCGGCCAGTCCAAGAATGCGGGCATTGTCCTCGACACCCGTCCACACCAGGTTGGAGAACAAGCTCTTGACGAATGGTTTGCCTTCCTTGTCAGCCAGCAGCTTGAAGAACTCCTGCGTCCGCACCAGCGCGTCGACCGCATTGTCGGGATTGGCGCGCGCCGCCAGAACGCCCTCCATCCACCCCTCGACGAACTTCTGCACCACCGCCTGCCCTTCCGGCTTGGCCAGCAGACGCGAGTCACAGACCATGACGTCGAAGATCAGGTTGGTCGCCGTCTTCGTCGAATAGACGACGCGTGCCCCCTTGACGTTGCGCAATGCGAGCGCCAGATCCGGGTCCCAGAGTACCGCCGCATCGACTGCACCCGATTCGAGCGCAGCGCGCACGCCGGCGGTCCCTTCCTCAGCGTTGATGAACACCATCTTGACGCTGTCCCTCTTGCGTGCCGTCAGCGACGAGTTGTCGAGGGCGTCGATCAGCATGCCATGCGAGGGAGTGAACTGCAGCAGCGCCACCGTCCGCCCGGCGAGATCCTCGACCGCCTTCACCGCCGGATCACGGGCGATGACCGCATCACCGCCCTGCGTGTTGTCGACGATCATCACCGCCCGGCCGTCGAGCCCGGCGTTGCGCAGGTTCGGCTGCTCCTGTGCCCAGAAGTCCGAGGTCCGCCAGGCGCATTGCGCCGCACCCGATTCGAAGATCGTCGCCAGAGTCGGAATGTCGTCCTGGATGACGAAGCGGACATTCACCCCGAGCTTGCCGTAGATCGAGCCGGGCTGCGTGTTCAGTCCATTGCCGTTGGCCACCAGCGCCGGCGCGTAGCCGTGGAAACTGACGAGGCTGACCTTCAGCGGATTGGCGGCGCTGCCGAGCGGCGCGTTGCGATCTTCGGCCGGCGCTGCCGCCTTGGCCGGCGCTTCAGCGCGCGGCTTCGGCGCCGCCTCGGGTGCTCCGCCGACTGTCGCGGGCTTGCTGCCGGCGACCTCGCCGCCACCGGCAAGACGGTCCTTGAGGCCGAAGTTCCAGGCCAGCGAACCGGCAACGCCGATCACGATGACCGTGATCAGCCCCTTCGCGAGCGGGGTCAGTTGTGCCATTTGTCTTCTCCTTGAGCGGGCTCTCAGTCGCCGGTGGCCGGCGCCCTGAAGGTGTTGGGGATCTCGCGCAGACGCTCGATTTCGCCGTCGATGCGGCGCGCTTCCCGCGCCACCGACTCGCGCGCAGCGCGCAGACCGGCTTCGACGCTGGTCGTCTCCTGCGCGGCGCGCGTCACCTCGCGTTCGCGCAGTTGTTCGAGCTCGGAGATCTGCTGGCGAATCGCTGCCGTCGCTTCGTCGAGTGCCAACCGGATCTGATCGACAATCTCGGCCGACTGCCGCTCGCGGCTCTCCAGCTGCGCCGCCAGCCTGCTCTTGTGCTCCTGCAGGGCAGCGATCTTCAGTTCGGCATCGTGCAGGCAATCCTCGATCTGCCAGTTGTCATCGGCTGCGTCCATCGCCACCACGGCTGCCTTGCGCGTCACCGCATCCATGGCGCGCAGGCCGTCGAGGAGACGCAGCAGCTTTTCGGCCGGATACGGCGACGCCGGTACGGCCGCGCCAGCAAAAATGTCGGCAAGGGGCTGCCCCTCGACTTCGCCGCAGGCCTCGGCCAGCGACGGCAGCTCTGGCGCTGCCGGCAGCGGCGCGACGATCGCCGCCAGATCGGCAGAGCACAC